>DATKFF010000439.1:0-11021 GCA_035511595.1 Solirubrobacteraceae bacterium
CGCCGGATGGCCCGATCCGACGCCGGACAGCGATACGCGTGAGACGGTCGGCGCTCCCTGCACCTTCCAGGTCCACGAGGCTGCCCGAAGCGAGAGGCCACGATCCGTCGCGGAAACCAGCACCGACGAGCTCCCGATGCGGTTCGGCTTGCCGCTAATGCGGCCGGTGGACCTGTTGATCGACAGCCCGCTCGGCAGCCCGCTCGCCGCGAAGCTGAGCCGCGTTCCCGTCGGCGCGTTCGTCCTCACCTGGAAGCTCACCTGCTGCCCGGCGCTCGAGACCTGCGTCCCCGGGTTGTCGACCTGGAGCGCGTCCGCGCACAGACCCGAGGCGAGCGCGGTCGCATTTGGAGTCCCCAGCCCCGTCGCCATGTCATACCCGGTCCCGGCAGGGTAGAGGCCGCCATTTGTGCCGGTGAAGTCGTTGTTGCCGGAGGTGACGTCGTTGAAGTAGCTGGCGTAGGCCCTGCTGGCGGCGTGGTACAGCGCCGGATTGGCGAAGCCGATCGACGATCCGCGACACTCGCTGGACGAATCGACGTCCGCCAGCAGTGCGGCCCACAGCGGCGCGGCGGCGCTGGTTCCTCCGATCGCCTGCCAGCCGGACGGTTGCAGTGCGCCGGCCGTGTTCGATCCGTTCCAGTAGATCATGTAGCCCGTGCCCGGGTCGGCGTCTGCCGAGACGTCCGGAACCTCACGGCAGAAGCCACCCGAGTTGCCGCAGCTGGAGCCCGACGAATCGGCCTGGATGACGTGCAGCGAGCTCGCCGCGCCGGATTGGTAGCTCGGCATCGCCCAGATCTGCGAGACGCCGCCGCCGGTGGCGCCGCCCTGCACCCCCAGCAGGCCTGAGGCGTTGCCGGCGTTGTTCCAAACGATCTCGGCCGGGGCGGGGCCAAGCGAATTGAGCGTCGTCCCCCCCACCGCGGTGGCGAACGGCTGGCTTCCGGGGTCGTCCACCGCCAGCGACGGGTCCGGGACGCCGCCGGCACCGTTGCAGTCCTCCGAGCCGCTGTCGCCGGCGACGACCACCATCGACTGGCCCTGGGCGGCCGCTTCCTGGAACAGCGTGGCCTCGGCCTGGGCGTTGCTCTCGCCCTGTTGCTGCTCGCACGATCCCCACGAGACCGAGACGACCTGCGCGCGGTCGTCGCTGACGATCCGGGAGTACAGGTCGTACGGCCCCGAGCCAGGCGAGTCGGTATTGGCGTTGGGGGCCTGGTAGACGAGCAGGTTTGCCTTCGGAGCGAGCCCGATCACCTGCTCGATGTCGAGCGCTGCCTCGCCGACACCCGGGCCGCTCCCCGCGCCACCGTCGACGGGGATGTAGGAGATAGGCGCAGCGGTCCCGTAGCAGGCCTGATAGGCGGCGATGTCCGCGGGATCGTTGGACTCGAGCTCATACACCGCGATCGTCTTGCCCTGGCCCTGTGCGCCGGCGCCGAACAGGCCCGAGAAGCGGTACGCCGACGCGATCTGGTCGGCCGTGAAGCCGCCCTGGGAGGCGCCCGCCGAGCTCGCAGCCTGACACGGCTGGGGTCCGCCCGTCGCGACCCGCGGGTGCGTGGAAGCCGTCACGCGCCCGCTCGCGGCCGGCCGCAGAAGCCCCGGCCGCACGCTCAGCGGGCGTGGGGCAGCCAGCGAGCTCAGCCCGATGACCGCCTGCACGTCCCCCGCGATCTGGCGGTCGAGCGCCGGAGCTGAGCTCGCCTCGACGGCCTGACGACCGCCCGCCAGCACCATCCGCCGGAAGGTCAGCGAGAACCCGCGCTCGATCTCCGCCGCGCTCCCTGCGATCCGGATCGAGAGGTGGTTCGCGCTGATCGCTCCCGGTGCCAGGCCGTGGGCACGCAGAGAACCGGCGACGGTGGCGAGCTCGGCGGCGCTGGCGCCGAAGCGCTGCGCGAACTCGGACGGAGTCAGGTAGTTGCGGTAGACGCTTGAGCCGGGGGTCGAGACCGCCTGGGCGTACGCGGCCAGCGCCGACGGGTCGCGCGGCTTGAGCGCAATCGTGACATGCATCGGCGTGCTCGCCGCCATCGCGCCGATCACCCGGGCGCCGGAGGACAGGCGTTGCAGCTCGCCGATTCGCACGGTGTGGCTGAGCGTGGACCCGGTTGCGACCGAAGCGGGTCCTGCGAAGGCGCTCGCGGCGAGCAGCGCCGCCAGGGCTCCAACCGACCGCGGCCCCATATTCCCGAGCGTCGTCAGCTTTCCCCACCGCATAGAGACCGGTTGACTCTAACCGCCGCCGTGTCAAGGCCGCGTAACCGCCGCTCAACCGAGACGTGCACGGATCACCCAAATGAGGTACTGAGGCCTGAAGATCCCTGCAAGCAGGCGCCCACCTGTCACCCGCGCGATGCGAGAAGATCCACCCCCACGGAGATAGGTCCTAACTCCTCGGCTCACGCCCCGTTGAACGACAGACACCCGCCACACCACACCAGCAACGCTCCGGGCCGGGGACGTTGCACGGATTGCTCGTAAGGAGGCTGCATGAAGTTCAAATCAAGGCTTGCGATCGTCGTAGCGGCGCTCACCGTCGGCGTCGTGCCGGCCGTCGCGCTCGCCGGAGGCGATCATCACGGGCCGCCACCCGGTAAGGGTCATGGGCAGAGCGGAACGACTGGTCCGACCGGAGCGACCGGTCCCACGGGGCCTGGGAAGTCGCATGGAAAGTCGCACAAGTGCAAGACCCATAGGGTCGCCTACGTCGCCAGCGGCACGGTCCTCAGCAGCGCGCTGACCAAGAACACCGACGGCACCTACAGCGGCACGCTGACGGTCAACGTGACCCACACCAACCATCACGCGGCCGGGGACAGGCACAAGCCGACGATGTACACGCTTGACCACGCGGTCGTGAAGTTCGGCAACGGAACCTCGAACCCGCCGGCAGCCGGAGACCGCGTGAACGTGATCGGCAAGATCACGGCGCTCACGAAGAAATGCAGCAAGAGCAGCGGGGCAGGTGTCATCACGGTGCGCCAGGTCTTGGTGCATCGGTCGGCCACCGGGCCGACCGGGCCGACAGGCCCCACCGGGCCGACGGGCCCCAGCGGCCCGACCGGGTCGTAGATCTCAGCGGATGACAGACGCGGGCCTCCGGGCCCGCGTCTGTGCGTCCCGACCACAGGACCGCCCGGGCACGAGGCGCCGCCGATCAGATGTGGTACATCGGCGCGCCCGCTGCGCGGGCCACGGCCTCGGCCACTTCGGCAACCGTGGCACCGCCAAGCACCGAGCGCGCCGCGTCGGCAGCGTCGGCGAATACGCCGGTCGCCTCCTGGCCGACCGGCCCGTCGAGCAACTCGACCAGCTCGAGCACGGTGATCTCGCCGGCAGGCCGCGCGAACGAGTAGCCACCCTTCACACCGCGCTGCGAGCGCAGCACGCCCGCGCGGCGCAGAGTCGCGAACAGCTGCTCCAGGAACTGCACCGGGATCTCACGCCTACGTGCGAGCTCGGCGATCGGGACCGGGCCGTGGTCCCCGTAGCCGTGCAGCTCGACCAACGCGGCAAGCGCGTAGGGGGACTTGCTAGTGATCGAGATCACCGTTCGAATGTAACCGCATCCGGCTTAGGGCCTGCGCGCGCTCCGCTCCACGAGTCCCGGAGACCGCTCCGCGCGCTCCGGCGGTTACCAGGCCCGGCGTCCAGCCGGGCGCGAGATCAGATCCAGCCGCGCTCGGTGGCGATCAGGACGGCCTGGGCGCGGTCGCGCGCGCCGAGCTTGCCGTAGATGTTGTGCAGGTGGGTGCGGATCGTGCTGGTCGAGAGCCCGAGCTCCGAGGCGATCTGCTTGTAGACCATCCCTCGAGCGAGCCGGCGCACGACCTCGAGCTCGCGCGCCGACATCGGGCACGGGTCGATCCGCCGCGGGCGGTTCTCGGAGCTCGACAGCGGCAGGTCGTACATCACCGCCCGCAGCTGGTTGGGTTTGATCCCGACCCCGCGGGCGACCTTCAGCAGCTCGGCCGGATTGATGGAGCCGCCGAGCGCATAGTGAGCCAGCATGTCCGCCAGCCTGACGATCCCGGCCTCGCCCTCGGCGTCCTCCGCGTGGTGGCGTTCGATCACGCTGGCGAGCGACTTCGGAAGGCTCCAGCGGCGCGCCAGGACGCCGCCGACCAGCGCGTGGTCGACGCCGAGCTCACGCCGCTCGGCGGCGAGGCGCTCCTCAGGCGTGCGGGCCTCGCCGTGGACCTGCCGCGGGTACCCCGGGTAGGCCTGCACGAGCACGAGCTTGCCGATGTCGTGAAGCAGCGAGGTGACCATCAGCCGGTCGCGCGCGTCGTATCCAATTTCTCTCCCGATTCGGTCGGCGGCCCGCTGCGTTGCGATCGCATGCAGCCGGAAACGCTCGGGCATGCCCTTCCAGACCGCGTTGCGCTGGAAGAAGTCGAACGTGCGGGCGCGGGTGGCGATCGTGCGCACCCCGTATGGCGAGAGCACTTGGACCGCCTTGACGACGCTGTCGACCTTTCCGCGGGTACGGGTCTCGACACCGTTGGCGAGCCGCAGCACGGTCACCGCGAGCGCGACGTCGCCCTCCACAGCGGCCACGACGTCGGCCGTCGATGGCTCGCCCGAATCGAACAGCCCGATCAGCTGGTTGCGGGACGCGGCCAGCGCGGGGAACGCCTCGAGCGCCTCGAACGCGGCGGTGAGCCGCCGACCGTGGCCCTCGTTGTGGCGATGGTCGCGCGCCGCATAGGGGTCGGTCGGGCCGTCGCCGGCGACCGCGGCTAGCGCCACCACTTCGGGCCTCGCTGGATTGGATCGTTTGTGTTCGTGCTCATCAACAGTCGCCCCTTGCCCGGGCACCGGTTCTATCGGCACTTTCATAACGCCGGTTTAGGTCTGCTCACCGGTGGCCAGCCCCAGCGCGCGATCAATCCGCGCGAGCGTCTGCTCACGACCGAGCAGCGTCACGCTTTCGAAGATACCCGGCGACACGGTCGTACCGGCGATCGCGACGCGGACCGGCTGGAACACCTGACCGGGTTTGGCGCCGATGCGCTCGACCACGCCGCGCAGCGCGTGCTCGACGTTCTCGACCGTGAACGGGTCGGCGGCCGCGAGCGCGTTCCGCGCCGCGCGCAGGGTTTCGATGCCGCCGTTGCCCGTGATCACCCGGTCGAACGCCGCGGCGTCGTCGGCGGGTCCGTCGAACAGGAACGACACCAGCGGCCAGAACTCGCCAAGCGTCTGAATCTTGTCCGCGGCGATCTCGACCGCGGCTCGCAGACCGCTGCGCCCGGTGTACTGCTCCAGCCGCGCCGTCAGATCGTCGGTCGACAGGCGGCGCAGGTAGACGCCGTTCATATGGCGCAGCTTGCGCTCGTCGAACACCGCGGGATTCTTGGAAACGCGGTCCAGTCGGAAGCGCGCGGCCAGCTCGTCGAGGCTGAAGATCTCCTCGTCGGAGGCGAAGCCCGCGCCGAGCAGAGCGATGTAGTTATCGACGGCCTCCGGCAGGTAGCCGGCCTCGCGCAGCTCCTGGACCGACGCCGCGCCGTGGCGCTTTGAGAGCTTGCGCCCGTCGGGCCCGAGCAGCAACGGGAGGTGCGCGTAGCGCGGTGGGTTCGCACCGAGCGCCTCGAACACGAGTAGCTGCTTGGGGGTGTTTGAGAGGTGGTCCTCGCCACGAACCACGTCGGTGATCCGCGCGTCGAGGTCGTCGACGGCGACCGCAAAGTTGTAGAGCACCGAGCCGTCCGCACGGGCGATCACGGGGTCGTCCATGCTCACGTTCGGGAACCGCGCCTGACCGCGGATCACGTCATCGACGACCGTTTCGCCGTCGTCGGGGACGCGGAGCCTGACCGCCCCCTCGGCCTCTGGCTCGCCGCGGAAGCCGCGGTCGTTGCCGTGCTGCTGCTTGTAAGCCTTGACGTCCTCGGCGGTCGCGCCCGAATGGTAGGCGTGGCCGCTGGCGAGCAGTTGCTCGAGCGCCTCGGCATGACGCTCGGCTCGCTCGGACTGGAAGATCGGTCCCTCATCCCAGTCGAGCTTCAGCCACCGCAGCGCGTCGAGGATCTGCTCGACGTTCTCAGGGGTGGATCGCTGGCGGTCGGTATCTTCGATCCGCAGCACCAAGGTTCCATCCTGGCCGCGCGCGAGCAACCAGTTGTACAACGCGGTTCGGGCGCCGCCAATGTGCAGCGCTCCGGTCGGTGAGGGAGCAAAGCGAACGCGCACTTCGAATCCCATGCTAATCGGCGCTCACGTATCCCAGGCCGGCGGCCTCCCGAACGCGATCGAACGCGGCGTCGAACGGGGCTGCACGGCGATCCAGATCTTCAACCAGTCGCCCCGGATGTGGCGCCCCACGGCCTACACCGATGAGGACTTTGCGGCGTTTCGCGAGGCGATGGACCCGAGCCCGATCAATGCGGTCCTGATCCACGCCGTGTACCTGATCAACTGCGCCTCCGAGGATGCAGAGATCCGTAAGAAGTCGCTCGCCTCGCTGATCCACGCGCTGGACGTCGGCGCCGGGATCGGCGCCACTGGGGTCGTGCTCCACCCCGGCTCGGCGAAGAAGGGCGACGTCGGGAAGGCGATCCAGCGCGCCGGCAAGGTGATCAAGCGGGCATTGGACCAGTCCGAGCAATGTCCGCTCCTGCTGGAGGACACGGCCGGAGCCGGCGGCACGCTCGGCCGCTCGTTCGAGGAGCTCGCGGCGCTGATCGAGGCCGCGGGCGGCGACCAGCAGCTCGGGCTGTGCCTGGATTCGTGCCATCTGTACGCCTCCGGCTACGACGTCTCGACGCCCCAGGGACTGACGGACACGCTCGATGAGTGCGACCGGACGGTCGGTCTCGACCGGCTGCACGCGCTGCATCTCAACGACTCGCTGACGCCGCTCGGGTCCAACCGCGATCGCCACTCGATCCTCGGCGAGGGCGAGCTCGGGGAGAGGGGCTGCGCCAACTTCGTCTCCGAGCCTCGATTCGACAGGCTCCCGTGCGTGCTCGAGACCGGCCGCGACGCCGGCGCGCCCGCCGCCGTTGACGTGGCCGAGGCGCTCAAGCTGCGCAGGCGCGGCGTCGCGGCGCGCCGCCGCAAGACCCAGGCCAAGGCGTCCGCCCCCGCCAAGCGGTAGCGTGCCCCGCCGATGAGTACAGGCAAGGCGCCGCGGCAGGCCGACGCGCTCGTGATCTTCGGGATCACCGGCGACCTGGCTAAGAAGCAGACGTTCCGCTCGCTGTATCGGCTGGCGGCTCGGAATCTGCTCACCTGCCCGATCATCGGCGTCGCGGTCGACGACTGGAGCATCGACCGCCTCAGGGAGCACGCCCGCGAGTCGATCCGGGCGGCCGGTGAGCTGATCGACGAGCAGGTCTTCGAGCGGTTCGCCGGACTGCTGTCCTACGTCAGCGGCGACTTCTCCGATCCGCAGACCTATCAGCGGGTCGCTGACGCGCTCGGCGAGCACAAGTTCCCCGTCTTCTACCTGGAGATCCCGCCGTCGCTGTTCGCGACGGTGGTCGAGGGGCTGTCGAAGGCGGGACTCGTGTCCGACGGGCAGCGGGTCGCCGTTGAGAAGCCCTTCGGCCACGACCTGCAGTCCGCTCGGGAGCTGGCCGCCGACCTGCACAGGTATCTGCAGGAGTCGCAGATCTACAGGATCGACCACTTCCTCGGAAAGATGGGGCTGGAGGAGATTTTGTACCTGCGGTTCGCGAACACCATGCTCGAGCCGGTCTGGAACCGCAATCACATCGCCGCGGTGCAGATCACGATGGCCGAGCGCGTCGGCGTCGAGGACCGCGGGCACTTCTACGACCCGGTCGGAGCGCTGAGAGACGTCGTCGTCAACCACCTGATGCAGGTGCTCGCGGCGGCGGCGATGGAGCCACCCGCGGGCAGCGACCCGGAAACGCTGAAGGACTCGAAGTTCGCGGTCTTCAGGGCGATCGACGCCGCCGAGCCCGCGCGCTACGTGCGGGGGCAGTACGAGGGCTACCTGAAGGTGGCAGGAGTCGCCCCCGGTTCGACCACCGAGACGTATGCGGCGCTGAGGCTTCAGGTGGAAAACTGGCGCTGGGCAGGCGTTCCGTTCTACATCCGTACGGGCAAGCGGCTGCCGGTGACGGAGACCGAGCTGCGACTGATCTTCAAGCACCCGCCGCGCGTCCGCTTCATCGAAATCCCCGGTCGCCGGCACCCCGAGCCGAGTCAGATCGTGTTCAGAATCGATCCGACCACCGGGATCAGGATGGTCCTCGACGCCCACCGTGCCGACAAGGCCGGACCGGCGGAGATCGAGCTGGACGTCGAGTTCTCGGACGCCGGCGGCGAGGACGCGACCCCTTATGAGGTCCTCCTGCACGCCGCGATCACCGGCGACAGCACCCACTTCACCCGCCAGGACATGGTCGAGGAGGCCTGGCGCGTCGTGCAGCCGCTGCTCGACAACCCGCCCACCGTTCACCCGTACGCGCCCGGTACCTGGGGCCCGCCCGAGGCGGGCAAGCTGGCCGCGTCGGTCGGCGGCTGGCGCGAGCCGTGGGTGGCGAAGGAGTAGCCGGCGGGGAGCGGACGGGTCGGAGCTCGGTTGCCATCGCGGAGCCGCCGTGAGAGGGTTTCCGCTGTGACCGAGCTGCCGGAGACCGTCGAGCTGTCCGGCGGTCGACGCGCGACGTATGAGATCGTCGGCAAAGGCGAGCCGGCCCTCTACTTCCAGGGCGGACCCGGCTTCAGCGCCAGCTTGCTGCGCGACGACGCGGAGCTGCTCGCCGATCGGTTCGCGGTCTATCTGATCGACGCGCCCGGGAGCGGCGGCTCGTCGCCGCCAGATGATCCGGGGGATTACGACCACCTCGGTCACGCGCGCTTCTACGACGAGGTCCGCCGGGCGCTTGGGATCGAAGCCGCGACGATCCTGGGCATCTCGTTCGGCGGGCTCGTCGCGCTCACCTACGCGGCTCTGTTTCCCGAGGCCACGACCCGTTGCGTCGCGATCGCAACTCGTGTCATCGGCGACGAGCTGGCCGGAGACGACGCCGCGGCGGAGATGGACCGAGGGCTGGCCCGCCACGCCGACGCGGCGTGGTATCCCGCGGCGTTAGAGATCTGGGAGGTATGGACCGAGCGCGTGCTCGCCGCAACCGACGGACGCGAGGTCGACGTGATGATGGCCGCGGTGCTGCCCCTCTATACGGCTTATCCGGAGCGTCCCGGCGTCGCACGCACGATCGAGGCGTGGCGCCGTGAGGCCACAACGAACCTCGACGCCGTCAAGGTGTGGGAGAGCGGCCTCTGGCAGCGCATCGACGCGCGCCCGCTGCTGCGCGACGTGCGCGCCCCGACGCTCGTCCTGGCCGGCGAGCTCGACCCGATCTGCGGCCCGACGCACGCGCGCGCGCTCGCCGCCGAGCTGCCGCACGCGACCGTGGTGATCGTCCCCGATTGCGGTCACTTCATCGGGGTCGAGGCGCCGGTCGAGTTCCAGCAGGCGATCGTGACGTTCGCGAGCTGAGCGGGAACGTCGCGCGCTCAGGCCGACGCCGCGACCCGTTGTGACTCTTCTGGACGCTCGCCCTCGGGCAGCATCGCGCCGCCGAGCAGCGCCTCGAGCTCAGCATGGAGGGCGGCGCCGCGCGTGACGCGGAAGCCGGCGCCGAGCTTCAGCTTCCTGGCTCCTGTCGACGTCGCGAGCTCGACCACGACCTCGGCCTCGCCGGGGTAGCGAGCGACGAGCTCCTTGAGCTCCACGAGCGCGGAGACACCCAGCGCCCGAGCGTCGAGGCGCAGCACGAGCGCATTTGGACGCACCGGCTTGCGGGCCGCCTGCTCGACGGCCTCCTGGACCTCCTCCGGGCTGGGCTCGAAGCGCTCGATCTGCTGCACCACGACACACGTCTTGTCGCGGTCCTTGTGGTCCACCCGCCCGCGCACCAGCACGATCGCGTCGGCGACGGCAGCGTCCTCGCCGGCCGTCAGCGGCTTGCCGAAGATCAGCAACTCGACCGAACCCTCCAGGTCGTCGAGCGTCGCGAACATCATCGGGTCGCCCTTCTTGGTCCGGATCCGCTTGGTCTGGGCGATCATCCCGCCGACCGTGACCCATTCGCCGTCGCGCCTGTTTGAGAGCTCGGACAGCGAGCAATCTGCCTTGGCCATCAATGCGGCCCGAACGTCCTTCAGCGGGTGCGCGGAGATGAACAATCCCAGGGACTCCTTCTCGGCGGCCAGCAGCTCGGAGCGGTCGAATTCCATCGCAGGAATCGGGGCGTGGCTCGGGGTGCTCGCGACCGGGCCCGTGTCGGCCTCGCCGAGGTCGAAGATCGATCCCTGTCCGATCAGCGCGTCCTGCTGGGCCTTCTGCCCGGCCCCCTGGGCCTGCTCGAGCACGGACAACATGCCCTTGCGTGAGGCGCCGGTCGACCCGAACGCGCCGCACTTGATCAGCGCCTCGATCGCCTTCTTGTTGACCGCGCGGCCGTCGACGCGGGCGCAGAAGTCATACAGACTGGTAAACGGCGCCGATTCCCGAGCTCTCTTGATCGCCTCGACGGCCGCAAAGCCGACCCCCTTGACAGCATCAAGCCCGAAGCGGATGTTGCCATCGACGACGACGAACTCGTGGTCTGAGAGGTTCACATCGGGCGGCAGGATCGAGATCCCCATCTGCTCGGCCTGGGCGACGAAGAACGGGACCCGGTCCTTGGTGTCCATCACCGAGGAGATCAACGCCGCCATGTACTCGGCCGGGTAGTTGGCCTTCAGCCACGCCGTCCGGTACGCGATCAGCGCATAACAAGCAGAGTGGCTCTTGTTGAACGAGTAGTCAGCGCTTCGCTCGTTGGTCGTCCACAGCTGCTCGATCACCGGCTCGGCGGTGCCCGATGCTCGGCACCCCTCGAAGAACTCCGGCTTCAGCTTGGCCATCGCCTCGCGGTTCTTCTTGCCGATCGCCTTGCGCAGGTCGTCGGCCTTGGCGCCGCTGAAGCCCGCGATCTCCTTGGCGATCTGCATCGCCTGCTCCTGGTAGACGACCACCCCGT
>DATKFF010000440.1:0-2426 GCA_035511595.1 Solirubrobacteraceae bacterium
TCGAGTCGCTTGGCTACTCCGAGGCCGCTGCTCGCGACGACGCCGATCTGATCCTGTTCAACACCAGCTCGATCCGTGAGAAGGCCGACGACCGCTTCATCGCGCACCTCGGCGAGGCCAAGCGGGTCAAGCGCCAGCGCCCCGACGTCGTGGTGGGCGTCGGCGGCTGCTGGGCGCAGTCGGTCAAGGAGGAGGTGTTCAGCCGCTTCCCGTTCGTCGACGTCGCGTTCGGTCCCGGGCAGGTGCACAAGCTCGCCGAGTTCCTCACGAGCGATTCGATCACGGCGCAGGGTTTCTTCGAGTTCGAGGGCTTCACGGGCCGGCTGCCTGCCAAGCGCGCCCGCGAGCACCAGGGGTGGGTCCAGATCAGCGTCGGCTGCAACTGCGCCTGCTCGTACTGCATCGTCCCGTCGACCCGCGGGCGCGAGGTGAGCCGTGCGCCGCACGAGCTGGTTGAGGAAGTCAGGCGGCTCTCAGACGATGGTGTGCTGGAGGTGACGCTGCTCGGCCAGAACGTCAACTCCTACGGTCGCGACCTCCCCAAGGACGAGCGTGTCACGTTCGCGGAGCTGCTGGCGATGGTCGACGCGGTCGACGGAATCGAGCGAATTCGGTACACGAGCCCGCACCCGAAGGACATGCGTGAGGACGTGATCCGCGCCCACGCCGAGCTCCCGGCGCTGTGCGAGCACATCCACCTGCCGCTGCAGTCGGGCTCGAGCGCGGTGCTCAAGCGGATGCGCCGCACCTACACCCGCGATCGCTACCTGGACCGGGTCGCGATGATCCGTGAGCACGTGCCCGACTGCGCGCTGACGACCGACATCATCGTCGGGTTCCCCGGCGAGACGGAGGCCGACTTCGAGCAGACGCTGGAGGTAGCCGAGGCGGTGGGGTACGACGGCGCGTTCACGTTCATCTACTCGCCGCGGCGCGGAACCGAGGCCGCGACCCTGGCCGACCAGGTGACGCACGAGCTCAAGGTCGAGCGGATCGAGCGGCTCGTCGAGGTGATTCAGCGCCGCGCCCACGAGCGCGCCCAGCGGTTCGTCGGGCGCACGCTTGAGGTGCTCGTCGAGGGACCCTCGCGCACCGACCCGAGCAGGCTCCGCGGCCGCTCACGCCACAACAAGGTCGTCAACTTCAACGGGCTCGGATCACCGGGCGAGCTCGTCGAGGTGCAGATCACCGGCGCCAGCAGCCAGACGCTCTCCGGCGAGGCGTCGCTGCTTGCGCGGGTGACTTAAGCCGCGCAGCCGAGGAGGCGCCGGAGCCGACGGGTTGGCTCGGCCCTACGATAAGCCGCCGTGAAAGCGCGCTCGACTCGCCGAAGCTTCCTCTCAGCCGCCGGTCTCGCTGGACTCGGCGCCGGCATCGCCGCCCATCCCACGCGGGCGCTGGGTCAGGGGCCGAGCCCGAGCGATGTGGTCCCGTTCCACGGCGTCCACCAGGCGGGGATCGCGACCCCCACGCCGACGCACGTGCAGTTTGCCGCGCTCGACCTCGCCACCAACTCCCTGAGCGACGTGCGTGGCCTACTCCAGGAGCTCTCAAGCGCCGCGGCGCTGCTGACACGAGGGCGTCCGGTGGGGCCGCTTCAGACCGGCGACGCTCCGCCGGTCGACACGGGCGAGACGGTCGGGCTCGGCCCTGCCAGCCTGACGATCACCTTCGGGCTGGGCCCGTCGGTGTTCGCGCCCGGACGATTCGGCCTGTCCGGGTCGCGCCCAGCGCCGCTCGTCGAGCTGCCCCCGTTCCCCACCGACGCGCTCCAGGGCGGCATCTCGGGCGGCGATCTCGCGATCCAGGCGTGCGCGGACGATCCGCAGGTCGCGTTTCATGTCGTCCACAACCTGATCCGGCTGGCGAGCCCGGCGGCCGTACCGCGGTGGTCGCTGGCCGGCTTCGGGCGGACGTCGAACAGCCGCTCCCAGCCGACGCCCCGGAACCTGATGGGGTTCAAGGACGGCACCAACAACATCATGGTGCAGGACACCGCAGCGCTGAACCGATTCGTCTGGGCGAAGGCGCCGGAGTCCCCGTCTTGGATCGCGGGCGGCACCTACATGGTCGTACGCCGGATCGCGATGCTGCTCGGCCGCTGGGACGGGGTCGGCTTGGCCCAGCAGGAGCAGACGTTCGGACGCCAGAAGCTCTCGGGCGCGCCGCTCGGCGCCTTGCACGAGCACGATCCCGTGCAGCTGCGCGCCAGGCGCCACGGCCACGCCGTGATTCCGCTGGACGCGCACATCCGCCTGGCGAGTCCCAGTTACAACGCCGGGGAGCGGATCCTCCGGCGCGGCTACTCATACGTCGACGGCGTCGACCGGTCGGCCGACGCAGCTGCCGGAGGGCTGCTGTTCATCTGCTACCAGCGCGACCCGCGCCGGCAGTTCATCCCGATCCAGCGAAAGCTGGCCGAGTCG
>DATKFF010000441.1:0-2315 GCA_035511595.1 Solirubrobacteraceae bacterium
TCGGTCGGACAGACCGCGGCGCTGGTGTCGTTGTTGTACCTGGCCAGCGCGGTCGCTCAGCCCACGTTCGGAAAGCTTGCCGAGGAGTTCGGTCCTCGGCGGGTGTTCCTGTTCGGGATCACGCTGGTGCTCGCCGGCGGCCTGATCGGCGGGTTCGGCCACACCATCACGATCCTCGTGATCGCCCGCGTCCTGATCGGCATCGGCACCTCCGGCGGGTACCCGTCGGCGATGCTGATGATCCGCCGGCGCGCCGAGAGCGCCGGGATGGCCGCGCCCCCCGGTGGCGTGTTGGGAGGACTCCAGATCGCCGGCACAGCGGCCGTGGCCCTGGGGCTGCCGATAGGAGGCGTGCTGGTCAACGCCTTCGGCTGGCGCTCGGTGTTCTTCGCGAACGTGCCGGTGACGGTCGTAGCGCTCGTGCTGGCCGCTGCCTGGCTCCCTCGCGACCCCGCCCTTGTCGGCTCCCGGAGCGCACGCCGGATCGCCAAGCGAATCGACGTCGTGGGCATCATCGCCTTTGGCGGAGCGATCGCCGCCCTGCTGGTGTTCCTCGACGGGCTTCCGCAGCGCCACTGGGTCGTGCTCGCCCTTGCCGGCGTTCTCGGGATCGCCCTCGTCGTGTGGGAGCGGCGCGCCAGGCCGGCGTTCTTCGACGTGCGCCTGCTCGCCACCAATCTCGCGCTCAGCCGCACCTACCTCCGCTTCGCGCTTACGTCGCTGTGCATCTACACGGTTCTGTACGGCGTCTCGCAGTGGCTCGAGGTGATCCGGGGCTATTCCGCGCAGGACGCGGGCCTGCTGATCCTTCCGATGGCCGGCCTGTCCGCGTTGCTGATACGACCGATCTCGCAGCGGAACCTCGTGCGCGTGCCCCTGATCGCGGCCGCCGTCACATCGATCGCCGGAGCGATCGGCGTGCTGCTGCTCGGAACAAGCACGCCGGTGATCGGGATCATCGCGGTCACGCTGATCTTCGGCGTCACGGTGGGAACGTACGCGCCGGCCAACCAAACCGCGCTCTACACCCAGGTCGACGCGCATCAGATCGGCACCGCGGCGGGGCTGTTGCGCACCTTCGGCTACATCGGTTCAATCGGCTCCGCCGCGATCCTGAGCGTCGTGTTCCACAATCACGTCTCCGACCACGGTCTCCACCAGATCGCCGTGATCATGATCGGCGCCAGCATCGTCGTGCTGCTCTTCACGCTGGCCGACCGCAGTCTCCGCAAGCGGGTCGGCTCCGAGGCGCCCGAGGATGTTCCGGCCGCCACTCATCCCGAGGAGGAGAAAGCCATGCACCGCATCCTTCGGTCCAGCCCGTCGCAGAAAGCACAGGCCCGCTGATGGGCGCAACCGAGCCGAATCGGCCGCGAATCGTCGCCGGCATAGACGGCTCGCCGTCCTCGCTCGCCGCGCTCGAGTGGGCGGCACGGCAAGCTGATCTGACCGGGTCCGCGCTCGTCGTCGTCGCGGCCTGGCGCCTGCCGAGCACCTATCCAGAAACCGGAACCCTCGACGACTACAACCCCGCGGCGGACATGCAACGCGTGCTCGACGACTCACTGCCCGTGATCCACCGATCTCACCCCACCCTCGCGCTCACAGGCCGGGTGATCGAGGGTCACCCCGGGCCCGTCCTGGTCGAGGCCTCGCGTGACGCCGAGCTTCTCGTCGTCGGCAGCCGCGGCCACGGCGAGCTCGCAGACATCCTGCTCGGTTCTGTCGGCGTGCACTGCGCCACGCACGCCCACTGTCCGGTGCTCGTCCACCGATTCGACCGCGCCCGGGCGGTGAGCGCGGCGACGTCCGCCGAGCGAGAGCCGGCGACGTCGTAAGCAGCAAACCGTGACAAGGGAGACACGATGCCCGCCCGCCGGTGAGTGAGATGCTCGCCCCAGGCGTGGCTGCAGCTATCTGGCGGTCGAGCGTGTCGTCTCGTCCGCGAAGCGACGAATCGCCTCGAGCACCTGCTGGGGCTGCTCGAGGTGGGGGAGATGCCCGGCTTCGCGGATCGGCTCGAAGCGGGCGTGCGGGAAGGAGTCGGCGTACGCGCGTCCGTAGGGCTCCGGCGCGATTCGGTCGCTGACGCCCCAGAGCACCGCGACGGGTGTGGGGACGAGGGCCAGCCGTCGTCGCAGCTTCGGATCGTGCATGTAGGGCTCGCGGGCGTAGACCGCGAGCGTCGCTGCGTTGGCGGCCTGGATGTCGCGTGCCTGCTGTGGAAGCTGTGTCGGGTCGGGGGCGGCGGCGGAGTCGTGGAACGCGTACGTGATCTGCTCCTGGGGCGTGAGGGAGAAGAAGTCGGCGAGCTC
>DATKFF010000442.1:0-4369 GCA_035511595.1 Solirubrobacteraceae bacterium
ATCCACGGCTTCACGGACACCTGGCGCACGTGGGAGCTGGTGCTTCCCGAGCTCGAGCGGCACCACGACGTGCTAGCGCCGACGCTCGCCGGGCATGCCGGCGGCCCCCGGCTCGCGGAGCCCGTCGATCATGGCCTCCTCATCGACGCGGCGGAGCGTGCGATGGACGAGGCGGGGTTCGAGACCGCGCATATCGTCGGCAACTCGCTCGGCGGTTTCCTCGCGCTGCAGCTCGCCGCGCGCGGCCGGGCACGGACCGTGGTTGCGCTGGCGCCGGCCGGTGGCTGGGCGCCGGGCGACCCGACCCTGAACGACGCCCTCGACCACTTCGTCACGACGCAGGAGCTGGTGAAGAACGCGGCGCCTCACGCCGAGGCGATCGTCGCCTCCGAGGAGGGAAGACGACGCGCGACGCTTTACACGACGGCGGCCTTCGAACACATCCCCGCCGAGCTGCTCGCCCACCAGATCCGTGGCGCTGCGGGCTGCGATGGGGCGATGTCGCTGATCGATTTCGCCCGCCGCGAGGGGTATCAGCTGCAGGCCGAGAAGATCGCCTGCCCGGTCCGGATCGTTTGGGGCACCGAGGACAAGCTGCTGCCGTGGCCGCGGGCGGCCACGCGCTACCGCGAGGAATGGCTCCCGAACGCGGACTGGATCGAGCTCGACGGGGTGGGCCACTCGCCCCAGCTCGACGTGCCGTTCGAGACGGCCCAACTGATACTCGGTTTCACCGGCTCCTGACGGCGATCAGGCGGTCACGCGCTTGCGGGGCGCGACCTCGAGGTCGCCCGAGCTCACGGCGTGGCCCGCTGCGCAGCGCAGCTCAAGCGCGACGTGCTCGCCGCACTCGCGATGCCGAAGCTCGATCGGGCCGCCAGAGTCATCAACCCACCGGTCGCCCCACTCCATCAGCGCAACGAGCGCGGGGAACAGATCGGCGCCCTTCTCGGTCAGCCGGTAGCGCTGTCTCGTCCGCTGCCCCGGCTCGCGGTAGTCCTCGCGCTCCAGGAGCCCGTCCTCGACCAGCTCGCGCAGCCGCGCGGCGGCGACCGGTTCGCTGATCTGCGCGCGCTCCGCGAAGTCGTCAAACCGGGTGGTGCCGTAGAACGCCTCGCGCAGGATCAGGAAGGCCGAACGGGTGCTGATGACCTCGAGCGCCCTCGCGATCGTGCAGCGGTCCGCTTGCCAGCCGCTTCGTGGGTCGAGCGACCCGGTCAGTCGCAGTTCGCTGTCCATTCGCACATCATAGCTGACTATGGGATAACTAAGCCAGCATGTGTATGATGCTGGCTATGTCAAGCCTAAGCCAGCTGGTTGGGCCACCACGGCGTGACGCGTCGGCGCGGCTGGTGCTGGTGATCGTTTGCGCGGGCGTCGTGCTCGCGTCGCTTGACCTGTTCATCGTCAACGTCGCGATCCCGCAGATGGCTCGTGACTTCCACGTGCGCGGCGGCGGGCTCGCCGACCTCTCCTGGGTGCTGAACGCCTACGCGATCGTGTACGCGGCCTGCCTGGTGCTGTTCGGCCGGCTCGCGGACCGGTACCGGCGCGAGCGCGGCTTCCTGCTCGGAGTCGCCGTGTTCGTGGCGGCGTCGGCCGCCTGCGGAGCCGCCACCAGCGTCCCGATGCTGGTCGCCTTCCGCGTGGTCCAGGCCGCGGGTGCGGCGCTGCTCACGCCGACCTCGCTGGGACTGGTTCTCGCGACCTCGGCACCCGAGCGCCGCCAGGGGGCGGTCCGGGCGTGGACCGCGATCGGCGGGCTCGCCGCGACGCTCGGGCCGGTTGTCGGCGGCCTGCTCGTCGAGGCGAGCTGGCGCTGGGTGTTCTTCGTCAACGTGCCGATCGGACTGCTCGCGCTCGTGATCGGCTGGCGGCGCCTGCCGGCGGTGCCGGGTCACCCGGCTCCGCCGCCCGACGCGCTCGGGGCCGTGCTCATCACCGGCGGCGTCGGCGCGCTGACGCTCGGGCTGGTCAACGGTGGGACGTGGGGGTGGGGGAACGGGAGGACGCTCGCGGCGCTTGGCGGAAGCGCCATCGCGCTCGGCCTATTCGCGCTGCACGCCGCCCGCCACCGCAACCCGCTGATCGATCGCGAGCTGTTCCGGCTGCGGCCGTTCACCGGAGCATCGATCGTGGCGCTCTTCTTCTCTATCTCGTTCGGGGCGATGCTGCTCTCCCGAGTCCTCTGGGCTCAGGACGTGTGGCACTGGTCGCCGCTGATCACCGGACTCTCGATCGCACCCGGACCGCTGATGGTGCCGCTCTTCTCGTTCCTACTCGCCGGCCCGCTGATCGCCAGGTTCGGCCCGGGGAAGGTGATCGCCGCCGGCTCCACGATCTTCACCGTTGGCGTCGCGTGGTGGGCGCTCGCCATCGGCATCCGCCCCGACTACGTCGGTGACGCGCTCGGCGGGATGCTGCTGACCGGCATCGGTGTCGGCCTCACGCTCCCCACGATGATGGCCACCGGCGCCGCCTCGCTCCCCCCGGCATCATTCGCGACCGGCTCGGCGGTCGTCAACATGTTCCGCCAGATCGGTCTGGCTGTCGGGGTCGCGGTGCTGATCGCGGTGCTCGGCTCGCCGCATTCGCCGGCCGTCGCGCTGACGGCCTACAAGCGCAGCTGGGCCGTCGTCGCCGCGATCTCGCTCCTGGCCGCAGCCGCCGGGCTCGTGCTCCTGACCCGCAGGCGATCGGCGCCCGCGCCGGCCGGCGAACCGGCGATGGCGCCCGTGCGCCTGTCGGCCCCGGGCGAAGGCTTCTAACCGGTACAAGTTCAAACGCAGGAGAGGTGTGATGTCTGAGCACAACGGAAGTCGTCTCCAGGGCCGCGAGGTGGTCATCGTCGAGGCGGCGCGAACGCCCGTCGGGCGCGGCCACCCGGAGAAGGGGTGGTTGCGCGATATTCATCCCAACGAACTGCTGGGCACCGTCTACCGGGCCGTGATCGAGCGTGCCGGGATCGAACCCGAGCTGGTCGAGGACGTCGTCGCCGGCGCCGTGACGCAGGTCGGCGAGCAGTCGAACAACATCGCGCGCAACGCATGGCTTCAGGCGGGTCTCCCGGTGACCACGCCGGGGAGCACGGTCGACCGTCAGTGCGGCTCCGGTCAGCAGGCGGTGTCGTTCGCTGCGGGGCTGATTGCGACGGGGGTCCACGATGTGATGATCGGCGCCGGCGTGGAGCACATGGGCCGGGTCCCGATGGGGTCGAACGTGGCGCACGCCGATGAGTTCGGGACCCCGTTCCCGCCCGAGCTGATGGCCCGCTACGACCTGATCCCGCAGGGATTGTCGGCCGAGCTGATTGCCGAGCAGTGGGAGGTGACCCGCGCCGAACAGGACGAGCTCGGGCTGCGCTCCCACCGGCTGGCGGCCCGAGCGACCGACGAGGGCCGCTTCGAGCGGGAGATCGTGCCGATCGGCGTCAACGGCTCAACCGTCGCCACCGACCAGGGGATCCGCTGGGACACGAGTCTCGAGCAGCTCGCGGGGCTCAAGCCCGCGTTCAAGCCGGGCGGCACCGTCACCGCGGGGAACTCATCCCAGATCTCGGACGGCGCGGCCGCGGTGCTGATGATGTCTCGCGAAAAGGCCGAGCGGCTCGGCCTCACGGCGCGAGCACGGATCTACGACGCCACCACCGTCGGCGTCGATCCGGTGATCATGCTCACCGGCCCGATCCCTGCGACCCAGCAGCTCCTGCGCCGCAACGGGATGACGATCGGCGACCTGGACCTGATCGAGATCAACGAGGCGTTCGCGTCCGTCGTCGGCGCGTGGCGCCGTGAGCTGAATCCCGACATGGACCGCGTGAACGTCAACGGCGGTGCGCTCGCCCTCGGTCACCCGCTCGGGTCATCCGGGGCGCGGCTGATAACGACGCTGCTGCACGAGCTGGAGCGCTCCGACGGCGAACTCGGGTTGGTGACGATGTGCACCGCCGGCGGCACCGGCACCGGCACGATCCTGCAGCGCGTATGAGCTCGGTCCCAGCGCCGGCCGGGAGTCGCGGAGCAAGTGAGCTGATGCGGCTGCTGGAGATCGAGATCGACGAGGCGGGCCCGAGCCGGGTCAGCGGTTCGGTCGCCGCCGATGAGCGCCACCACCAGCCGTGGGGCTTGGTCCACGGCGGGCTCTACACGGCCGTGATCGAGACGTTCGCGACGACCGGCGCGTTCGAGGCGGTCAAGGACAGCGGTCAGCAGGCGGTCGGCGTCACGAACATCACCGACTTCCTGCGTCCGCACCGTGAGGGTCGCCTGGAGGTCACCGCGAGCGCGGTCCACCAGGGCCGTTCACAACAGCTCTGGCAGGTCGAAATCCGCCGCCCGGAAGATCAGAAGCTCGTCGCGCGCGGCCAGGT
>DATKFF010000443.1:0-2585 GCA_035511595.1 Solirubrobacteraceae bacterium
TTCCGACCGGGTCGTGTACGGACTCCTTAGACAACCCGCTGCCTCCTTGCTTCGCGACACCTTCGCCCGGCTGCCCGACCGGTATCGGCGGCTTGCCGATCGTACCCACGAGCACGTCGAGCAACGCTGCGTGCGGCACGGCTCCTTCCGCCCAAAGCGAGATACATGCCTGGGCCTCACCCCCGCTCGCCTCGGGCAGCTCGGTGAGCCTCACCGGTGCGGGCGGCATGACCGCCTACCTGGAGTCGACCAACGGCACGCCGACAAACGTGACGATCTGTTTCGCGCTCTTCAGCGTCGCGGGCCCGAGCCTGACGCAGATCGGCTCCACCCAGTCCGCCGGAGTGACAGCCTCAGCCGCGGTCCCGAACCCGGTGACGTTCAACTTCAATGTCGGTGGTGGCGTGAGCCTCGCCGCCACGCAAAGCATCGAAGTCGTCGTGTGGCTCGCGGCGACGTCGAGTGGCGCGTCGAGCAACGTTTCACTGGTCTACGACCAATCCGGCGTTGCCTCCCAAGTGAGTCTGGTCACGACCTAAAGGCCCAGCGTGAACTCGATCGCCACCAAGCTCAAAGACGAAACCGGGATTGCCGTTCCGATCGCGCTCGCGGTCCTGTTGGTGACCGTGCTTCTCGCCAGTGTCGCGGTCGCCGTCGCGGTGAACACCAACAGCCTCTCCACCCGAGACACAAACTCGATGGAGGCCGTCCAGGCCGCCGATGCGGGCGTGAATGAGGCGATCTACCTTATTAACAGCTACCGGCCGGACGCGAACGACTCGACCGGCAATCACTGTCCCACCTACCCGTCGTCGACGACCGTGAGCGGCGCCTCGAGTGGTCTATGCGCGCCGGTGAATGGCACGCTTGCAAACGGAGCGAGCTTCACCTACTGGGTCTCCGGGGTGCTCTCGGCCGGTGAAGCGTGTGCCGGATTGACGGTCGACAGCAGCGCGAGCACCGTCGATCAGCGGTGCATCACCGCGCTGGGCACATCGAACGGCGTCAACGCCCGGGTTCAGGAGCGAGCCGCCGCATACACCAGCACCCCGGTGTTCCCAACCGCGATCTTCGGCACGCAGAGCGTCACGATCGACAACAACGAGACGATCAACCCAACGAATCCGCCCGCTCTACTCGGGACAAACCAGACGCTGACAATCGGCGGAGGCGGCACGGAGATCGACGGCTATCAGCTTCCCCCAGGAGCCACGTGCTCCGGCTGTACGGGTGTCACGAATAACGGCCCGACAACGGGGATCGCTGAGAAATATCCGAACCCGACGCCGATCGATCCTAAGTCGAGTGCCCAGAACACCTCGGCACCCTACGACACGCCGACGACGTTCCAGGGCGGAACCTGCACCCCCTCCTCCCCGCCACCGGCGGGGTGGGTGCAGACCAACTGCGACTACCGGATCGTGCGCGGAATCACCGATCCAGGCTGCACCGTGTCGGGACTCACCGCAACGGACTGTGATCCGGGTGGCCTGAAGAAGCCGCTCGTAATCAGCACCCCTTGCTCGAGCGGCTGCTTCGATCCCGTCGGCCGCGTCTTGAGCTTGGGAAATAACCAGTCACTCGAACTTGGAGGGGGGGTCTACAACTTCTGCACCCTGTCGCTGGGGAACAACTCGCAGATCGCGATCGCGCCAGGAGCTCAGGCGTCGATTTACGTCGACTCGCCGGCAGACCCGAACTCAGGTGTCGCTGGCAGCGTGACCAACCCACCCTGCGCGACCGGAACCGGGACGTTCACGATGTCCCAGAACTCGTCGATCACCGGGGCGTCTGCGCTCGATGCTCAGATCTACGTCTACGGAGACCCGACCCAGACCCCGCCGAACAACACCGTCAGCCTCACGAACAACTCCGGGAGCATCTTCGCGCTCGACGCTCCCTTCTCGCAGGTGAACATCAGCCCGAGCAGAAACACGACGTTCACGGGAGCGATTACCGGCTGGTCGGTCACGATCGGGAACGCCGGAAACTTCAACTACGAGGCGGATACGGGCTCGCTCGGGAGTGGAGCCCTGCATCTCTATTACCGCAGCTACTGGGAGCAGTGCCCCGCGACGAACTTCAACGCCAGCGCTCCCACCTCCGGCTGCTAGCGCCCCTCCGTCCCCTCCAGCACCCGCCTGATCTCGGGCGGCAACAGCGGGTCGGCGAGCGCCGCGCGGACGTCCTCCGCGCTGCGGAGCGCGCGCTCGGCGCGCAGCAGGCCGACCTCGAGGCCGGCCTCCTGGGCCGCGGCGAACCCGATCGTCATCACGTCGGGGTCCTGCCAGCGGTCCGCCGCCGCCGACATCAGTGCCGGCAGCGGCCGGGCGAGACCCAGCAGGTAGAGCCCACCGTCGATCACCGGCCCGAGCACGACGTCGGAGCCCGCGTCCAGGTCTCCGAGCGCGGCCAGCGCGTGCTCGCGCCGGAGCTGCGGCAGCAATGGCCAAAGCACCAGTAGAGGACCGCCTGGCGCCGCCAGCACACGCGCGACGGCATCTTCGAGTCGCTCGCCGGCGCGCACCCGCTCGACGCCGTCGGGCGCCACTCCCCGAGCCCAGGCCTCGGCGGACGTTTCGAGC
>DATKFF010000444.1:0-8681 GCA_035511595.1 Solirubrobacteraceae bacterium
TGGGGAATATCAGGTGGCCTGGTATCCGCTCAGTTCGCTGCGATTCGCCGAATTGGGAACACGCGTGGAACACGAGCCGAGAGCACGGCTCGCTCCCTAGGACGCACGCTCCTTCGGTCTCCTCCTATCCGCGCGTTGCAGGTTCAACGGTAACCGCCCTTGGGTGCTCGTCGTGTCGCCAAAGCGGGAGCGCGAGACGGTGCGCTCAACCCGCGTGCCCTTGACTATCTCCGCAGCCCGAGCGACGGTCGAGGCTCGCGCCGAGCGATTATCAAGTCGGGAAGCCGGTGCGCGACGCCGGGGTCATCAGGCGCCGGCGAGCTTTTGGAGTTCCTGGAACGTTTCGGCGGCGAGCAGCGTGTCGCACGCTTGTATGCACTCCCGGCACACCTTCTCGCAGATGGCGCAGTGTCGGTGGTGGGCGTGCTTGGCGCACTCCTCGGCGCTGTTTGTGCAGGAGCGGACGCATGCCTGTAGCGAGCGGTGAACGGTGAACCGGTCCCAGTGGGCCAGCCGCGATAGAAGCCGTGCCGTGACATCGCACACGTCTGCGCACGTCACGCACAGCGCAATGCAGGTAGCCATCTCGGCGACATCCTGCTCGGCCAGATCCGCATCCGCGCAGGAGGTGCAGGACTGAAGACAGCTCAGGCAGGCATCGATCGCCGCCGCGACGTCCGCCGTGATCACCGGGACGCCGTTGGGCGCGGCATCCAACATGTCTTTGGTATAGGTCATTCTCGACCCCCTGATGTAGGGCGGCGCCGAAGGGGCGCACCGGGGCCCGATGGTCTCCGATGAAGCGCAGCATAACCTCGGTCAGAGCCGAGTGCGCGGGAGCCGTGGGCGAGCAATCCGCGCTTCGGGATCGGGTTGACTAGGCGGTGGGGCGTGGCGAGAATCGGATTCGCATTCGACCGTAGGAGGCTGCGCATGTCCTGGAAGCTGGAGGGGTCGTACTTCGAGACGTGCTCGTGCGACGTGGTGTGTCCGTGCACGGCGTCGTTGGCGCTCGGCGCGACGCGGGACCGATGCCGGGTCACGCTCGTCTTCAACATCAAGAACGGCGAAGTCGATGGCACCGACGTGAGCGGCCTAACGGTCGCGGCGGTCGCGGACACGCCAAAGGTCATGACGGACGGCAACTGGCGCCTCGGCGTGTTCATCGACGCGGCAGCGTCGGATCAGCAAGCCGAGAAGCTGGGTGGCGTGTTCTCGGGGGCCTTGGGGGGCCCGATGGGGGCGTTGACTCCCCTGATCGGTGAGAACCTCGGTGTCGAGCGGGCACCGATCGAGGTGCACGAGGAGGGCCTGCGTCACTCGATCCGGATCGGGGACGCTGTTGATTTTGAGATCGAGGACGTGGTTCCGTTCGGCGTGGAGACTGGTGAGCCCGCCCGTCTGACGGGCATCTTTCATCCTGCCGGCTCGGAGTTGACGGTGGCCCATGCGACGAGATCGAGGATCGACGCGTTTGGCATCCAGTACGACGGCAACTCGGGCTTCTCCACTTCCCAGTTCTCGTGGGCGGCGTGAGTGTCGCTGGCCTCCTAAGCGACGCGGGCGCTGACCACCGCGAGTTGGCGGCGGCGTTCGCCGCGGTCCGCTCGCGCCTTGGCCTGGTCGCGCTGCTGCTCGCCCTGGCCGCCGTTGGATGGTGGTCGACCGCCAACCAAATGGCCGGGATGGACGCCGGCCCGGGCACAGATCTCGGCGCGATTGGGTGGTTCTTGGGCGTCTGGGTGGTGATGATGGCGGCGATGATGCTCCCCTCTTTGGCGCCGACCACGGCGCTCTATTCGCGCATGACCAGGCGGGGCGGCTGGACCCGTCCGCTGCTGTTCGCCGCCGCGTACCTGCTCGTGTGGGGCGCGGCGGGATTGGTCGCGTACGGGACGTTCCGGCTCGGCCGAAGCGTCCTCGGCGCTGATCTGGCGTGGCGTACCGGCGGACGATGGTTTGCGGGCGGCGTCCTTGCCATCGCCGCCGTCTACGAGCTGACGCCGCTGAAGGACGTCTGCCTCGGAAAGTGCCGCAGCCCGCTCGCGTTTCTGCTGGGAACGTGGCGGGAGGGGAACCGAGGCGCCCTCGAGATGGGATCCAGACATGCTCTCTGGTGCCTTGGCTGCTGCTGGGCACTGATGGCCGGGCTGTTCGCACTGGGAGTGATGAGCGTCACCTGGATGGCGTTGATCGCAGCTCTGATCGCACTTGAGAAGACGATCCCATGGCGCCGCGTAGCGACCCGGGGGACCGCCGCCCTCCTGACGGCGCTAGCGATCGCGCTCGTCGCCGCGCCCGGCGACGTGCCGGGGCTCGCGCTACCCAGCGGCGCCCAACACGCCATGCCATCCATGAAGGCGATGCCGTAGACGGCACCGCGACGGGCCGGCACACGCCGCTGCCCCGTCCCCGGAACGCGCCCACTCCGCCTATCTCGTCGCCCGGACCGAGTGCTA
The DNA here is from genome assembly GCA_035511595.1 of Solirubrobacteraceae bacterium. Taxonomy (GTDB): domain Bacteria; phylum Actinomycetota; class Thermoleophilia; order Solirubrobacterales; family Solirubrobacteraceae; genus Palsa-465. Next base: position 2,460 of record DATKFF010000444.1, read on the forward strand.
GCCAGGAAGCAGCCCCCGCCGCTCGCTGAGGCCCCCTTCCCCCGTGCAGCGGGGACGTCGGCATCAGGCCCGAGCCGAGGCGCTCGCCGACGAGCGCGTGGTGCTGATGCCGGAGGGCCACGGGCGGCGCCACCATGTCGAGGAGCTCGGCGCCTCAGGCGGGTTTAAGCCGCGGCGCGCGTTTGAGGGGCACGACCTGGCGATGCTGTTCGCACTGATCCAGGCGGGCAGCGGGACCGGGCTGTTCCCGACTCGGCCGGTCCCGCCCGAAGGGGTGTCAATGGTCTCGCTGTCGCCGCGCCGGGAGCGGCTGGTCGGGCTGCTGATGCGGCCCGAAGGTCGGATACCGGCCTCTGCGAGCGCATTCGCTGATCTCGTGCGCCAGCGCGCGCCGGAGCTGTCGGCACCACGATGACTCGGTAATGCAGGTCCGCCCGCGTGGCGCGTCGTCGCGAACTCCTCTCCCAGCTGCTGCTCTCGACCAGAACGAGCAGTCCGTGGTCTTGCAATTGCAATCGCGACGCAACGAAAGGAGGGCTACAGCCATGAAACCCTCGGCGACCTCCTCCTCCTCGCCAATTCCGGGGCTGGGGTGCAGCTGACGTTCGGAAAGCTCAGCGGGACCGTCCCCCTCCCGCACTTCAAGCGGCGAACGGGTCTCGAACCCGCGACCTCAAGCTTGGGAAGCTTGCGCTCTACCAACTGAGCTACCGCCGCGCTTATTCAATTTTCGCGCGGATCGCTCGGCTTGGGAAGCCGACGCTCTACCAACTGAGCTACGTCCGCGCGCGGGTAATTCTAAGTCCGGACAGCGGCTTGTGAATCTGCGCCCCGGGGCCGCCTGCTAACAGCACCGCAACGGACGGGCATTACCCTTCGTGGGCCGTATGCGCCGCTTTCTTGTTCCTGGTGTCGTGGTCGGAGCAGCCGTCGCGCTGCTCGCGCTGCTCGCCTTCGGGGTCAGCTCGCAGAGCACCAACACCTCGATCGACTCCTCCGTCGCGCGCGGGATCCGCCCGGCCGCGCCCAACGCGAGCATGGCGCTGCCGATTCTCGGCGCAGCCGGCAAGGAGAGCCTGGCTGATCTGCGCGGGAAGGTGGTCGTGCTGAACGTGTTTGCCTCGTGGTGCGGGCCGTGCCGGGCGGAGGCCCCGATTCTCGATCAGGAGCAGCGGACGCTGCTCAAGCACGGCGGCACGATCCTCGGCGTGACCTACCTCGACAACTCCAGCGATTCCGAGGCATTCGTGCATCAGCAGCACATCACGTACCCGGTCGTTCGCGACGTCAGCGGCAACTTCGTCCGCTCGTTCGGCACCAACGGCGTTCCCGAAACGTTCGTGATCGACCGCAACGGGCGGATCGCCGCACTTCGGCGCTACCAGCTCGCGGGCACGTGGCTCGAGCGCACGGTCGCACCGATCCTGGCGCAGCGGTCGTGAGCCGGCGAACAACATTGCTCGCAGTGCTCGGGGCGCTTGCGCTCACGGCAGCGGCGCCCCCGTGGGCCGGCGCGGCCGCCCAACGCCCGTCCCTCACCGCGATGTGGAACGAGTTCATGTGCGTTTCGTGCCACGAGCCGCTCCCGGTCGCGCAGTCGCCCCAAGCGATCTCGGAGCGAGACTTCGTCCGCGGCCTGATCAACCAGGGCTACACCAAGCCGCAGATCGAGCGCGCAATGGTGGCGCAGTACGGCCAGTCAGTGCTCGGCAAGCCGCCCGCGCAGGGCTTCAACCTGACCGTCTACATCCTCCCGCCGGCGATCCTCATCGCGGGCATCGCGATCCTCGTGGTCACGCTGCCGCGGTGGCGCAGGCGCGCTCGGGCGGCGGCGACACGCGCTCCCAAAGCAGCTCCACCACCGAGCCCGGCCGACGAGCGCCGTCTCGAGGACGAGCTCAGCCGCTACCCCGGCTGAACGCTACATCGAGTCCGGCGCGCTGACCCCCAGCAGGCCGAGCGACATGGCGATCGTTCGCTGAGCGGCCACCGACAGCGCGATCCGGAACGACTCGACCCCCTCCGGCTTCGCGCCGATGACGTGGCAGGCCTCGTAGAACGCGGTGAATTCCCGCGCCAGTTCAAGCGCGTACTGGGTGATCCGGTGCGGACCGCGGCGCTCGGCCGCCTCGGCGATCTCGTCTGGAAACGAGGCGAGCTTCTTGACCAGGTTGCGCTCCGGCGGCTCGAGCGACCCCGTACCCCAGTCGGCCCCGGGCGCGAGTGCCGCATCGACGCGCCCGCCGCCGAGTCGCCGGAGCATCGATGCGATCCGGGCGTGCGCATACTGGACGTAGTAGACCGGGTTCTCGGCCGACTGCTTGCGCGCCAGCTCCAGGTCGAGCTCGATCGTCCGGTCGTGTGAGCTGCGCAGCATGAAGAAACGGGTGGCGTCAACTCCGATCGCGTCGAGCAGGTCGTCGAGTGTCACGAAGTCGCCGCGCCGCTTGGACATGGCCAGCACGTCGCCCTCGTGCACGAGGTGCACGAACTGGAGGATCGGGACCTCGACCGTGTCGGGGTCGCCGCCGAGCGCCGCCATCGCCGCCTTCAGCTCACGCACGTACGCGTGATGGTCTGCTCCGACTGGCATCAGCTGGCGGTCGAACCCGCGCTCAACCTTCTCCTGGAGGTAGGCGATGTCCGCGGCCAGGTACGTCGGCTCGCCGTTGGAGCGGATCACCACGCGGTCCTTGTCGTCGCCGAAATCGGTCGTGCGCAACCACAGCGCACCGTCGGAGCGGTACACGAGCCCCCGGTCCTCGAGCATCGACAACGCCCGCTCGACGCGGCTGGGCGAGCCCTCGTGAAGCGTGCGCTCGCTGAAGAACGCGTCGTAGCGGACCCCGTAGCGCTCGAGCGTCGCCTTGATCTGGGCCAGCAGCCGCTCGACGGCGATCGATGCGAGCTCGTCGACAGGACGCGTGGCCGCGTCCGGGATCTGCGCGGCGAGATCGGCTACGTAGTCACCGTTGTAGCCACCTTCCGGGATCTCCTCGCCGCGGGCTCGCGCCCTGACCGACTCGCCGAGCAGGCGGATCTGGTTGCCGGCGTCATTGAAGTAGTACTCGCGCCACACATGGTGCCCGTGATGGGTGAGGATCCGCGCCAGCGCGTCCCCGTAGGCGGCGTGGCGCCCGCTGGCTGCGACAAGCGGTCCGGTCGGGTTGGCGGAGACGAACTCGATCAGGATCCGCTCGGGCAAGACCGCGCCACCGGCGCCGAACCGCTGGTCGGCGGCGAGGATCGACTCCAGCGCATGGCGGTGCCAGCCGTCGGTCAGAAACAGGTTGAGAAAGCCCGGCCCCGCGACCTCGACGCGCTCGAGGTCTTCGCCGAGCGTCACGCTCAGCTCCTCCCCGATCCGTTCCGCGACCACCCGTGGTGCGGTGTCCAGCACGGGCGCCAGAAGCATCGCCGCGTTGGTCGAGTAATCCCCCTGTCCCTCACGCCGGGAGCGCTCGAGCCGCAGCTGGGCGGAGGACTCGCCGGCCGAACCGCGGACGACCGCCGCGGCCTCCCGGACGCGCAGATCGAGCTCGTGCAGGGGTCCGTCGCCCTCAGCCACTTGCTGCTCGCTCGAACACAGCCTCGAGGCGCTCGAGCGCGTCCGGCGATCCGATCGCAACGAGCAAGTCGCCCGCGTTGATCACGGTATCCGGCGGCGGCTGGCCCTCGAGCTGCCCCTCGTTGTGGCGAAGGGCTACGACCACCGAGCCGCCGCGGACGTCCTCGATCGTCTTGCCGACGCCTTCGCAGCCCTCCGCAACCTCGATCTCCTCCATCCGCAGGTCCTCCACCTGTAGCGCGCCCGCGACCTGGGGATGCAGCGCGGTCCTCGCCATCGCCGAGCCCGAGATCTTGTACGGCGAGATCACGCGGTCCGCGCCCGCGCGCCGCAGCTTCTGCTCTGAGACCTCGGCAGAGGCGCGCGCGATGATCAGAATGTCGGAGCGCAGCTCACGCGCGGTGAGCGCGATGAAAATGTTCTCCGAGTCGGAGTCGACGCAGGCGATCACCGCTCGTGCGCGATCGATCCCGGCCTGGCCGAGCACCTCGTCGTCGGAGGCCTCGCTGCCGATGAACGGTACGCCCGCCCGCCGCGCGGCCTCGTGGTTCTCCACGTTCGGGTCGATCACGACGTGGCTGGCGCCGGCTTCGGCGAGGTCGCGCGCGACCTGACGGCCGACGCGGCCGAAGCCGCAGATGATGTAGTGGTCGGAGTAGGAGTCGATCATCTTCTGGGCGCGGCGCTCCTCGAGCAGGCCGCTGAGCTGGCCTGAGACGAAGAACTCCGCCACCGTCGCAAGCGCGTAAAAGAGGGTAACGATGCCGAACAGCTCGAGCCCGACCTTGAGGATCCGGCCGCCCGTGTCATGAGGGTCGGGGATCGACCCGACGGTCGTGACGGTGTCGACGGTCCAATTGAACCCGTAGCCCACCGAGGTGCCCTCGATGATCGCGAAGCCGGCGGTGCCCACGATCACCAGCACCACGAGGGCCCCGAGCACGATCCCGAGGCGTCTGACGAACAGCCCCAGCTCGTGTCGGGCGCGCTCCCGCCTCTCCTGGTCGCGGCGCCGCGCGACGGCTTCGGGCTCGTTCGGCATCGCCTCAGTAGTGGTACGGCTCGCCGGCGAGGATCTTGTGCGCACGGTAGAGCTGCTCGAGCAGTACCACCCGCGCAAGCTGGTGCGGAAGGGTCATCCGGCCCAGCGACAGGCGGTGCTCCACGTGTGGCAGCTCGAGCCCGTACGGGCCACCGACGACGAAGCACAGGTCCATCCCGCTCTGCCGCCGTGCCTCCAGAAACCGGCTGAAGCCGATCGAGTCGAGCTCCTCACCGCCGCTGTCGAGCAGCGTCACGAACGCCCGATCGGGCAGCCGCCGCCCAACCTGCTCGTCCTCCCTGACCTCGACCAGCTCGACCCGGGCATGCCGGGCAAGCAGCTTCTGGTAGTGCTGGATGTCGTCGGCGTACGGCGGACGCAGCCGACCTACGGCGACGACGATGATCCGCACGGCTGTGATACTACGAACCTATGGACGATCAGGACCGGAACGAGCGCCGGATCAACATCCACTTCTCGCCGGAGATCATGGCCGGCTCCTACGCGAACTTTGCGAATGTCAGCCACTCCGACTACGAGTTCACGATCACGTTCGCCCGCGTGGACCACGAGGTCGAGGACGAGGAGATCCCCGGGGTGGTGGTCTCCCGGATCAACCTCTCCCCGAAGTTCATGCGTGAGCTGATCGACGCCATGCAGGACAACTACTCGAAGTGGGAGACCCGCGAGGGGATCAAGAACCTGCCTGAGTTCGGCGGCTCCGACGAGCAACAGGAAGACGACGACTAGCCCGAGCGCTGGGCGTAGGCGACGGCGGCGCCGATCCGCTCAAGCGTCGGCGGGTGCGTGGCGAGCAGCGAGCTGACCCAGCGAGGCGGGCGCAGATCCGCCACGTTCTGGAGCGCGATCGCGCGCTCAAAAGAGATGAACGCCTCCGGCGAGCCCGACAACTCCAGCGAGTAGTCGTCGGCCCGTCGCTCGACCGCCCGTGAGAGCCGGTTGCCGATCAGCCCCGTCGGACCGGCGACCAGCGCGGCCGCCAGCGCCAGCGCCGGTAGCGCCCGAGCGGTGCCACGCTCCGGCGAGAGCCGCCAGCTGAGGCGCTGCACGGCGAGCGCGGCGGCCGGCGCGACGATCGCGGCGTAGGCAACGCTCCGGGGCACGTCCCGGTTGCGCACATGGGCGAGCTCATGGGCCACGACGACGCGGACCTCGTCACGGCTGTAGCGGTCAAGCAGGGTGTCGAACAGGACCACGCGCTTGGTCGGCCCGAGGCCCGTGACGTAGGCGTTGGCGCCGGTCGTGCGGCGGCTGGCGTCGACCGAGAACACCTCCCCCACCTCGACCCCGGCCGCCCGCGCCAGTTCGAGCACGTCCGAGCGGGTGTCCCCGTCCGGGAGCGGGGTGAAATCGTTGAACACGGGATCGAGCAGGACGGGGGCGAGCGCGCCCAGCAGCGTCCCGAGCCCGATCGAGCCGGCAGCAGCCGGTAGCCACCATCCGCGTGGGTAGCGGCGGGTTAGCGCCACGGCGGCGCCACCGGCGCCGGCCGCGAGCGTCGCCTCGATCGCCGTCGACTTGACGAGGTCGGCCCCCCACCCGCGCCACGATTGCGTGACCAGCCCGACCGCGATCGCGCGCCGCCGGGCGA
>DATKFF010000445.1:0-2505 GCA_035511595.1 Solirubrobacteraceae bacterium
GGTGCAAGATCCGTGGGAGGTCAGCCAGGACACCAGCCTGCGCGTCAACGGCTATATCGCCACCGTCACCGATGCCGACGGCAAGGAACGTGAACTCGTCAACAATCCGGTGCAGTTCGACGAGATTCCGGCGCGGCCGCGCCGCGCGCCTCAGTTCGCCGAGCACACCGACGACGTCATTCGCGAGCTCGGTTTCTCCGAAGAGGAGCTCATCGAGCTGAAGATCGCGGGCGCAATCACCTGATCGAAAGCGCAGCAGCGCCGCCGGGCGCCGCGGCGAGCGTCTTCGTCATCCTCGATCGCCAGCGTCGAGGACATGCGGCGCCGCGCTCGCCGAATCACGTCCCGCCGCAGGAACATAGATTGGCTTATCGGCGGACACCGTCCATCGATCCCGAGCTGACCACGCCTTCGGTAAGCGCGACGCTCCAGACCTGCGCGGCCGCGGGTTGTCCGGAAGTTTGGATCGCCCTCAGGTCTGGGTGTAGAAGCTGTCGAAGGCGTGGGGGTCGTAGATGTGTTCCCATACCTCGGTCAGCTGCCCGCGGGCGCTGGTGGCGATGAGGCAGATTCGGGCTTCGAGGGTGGTGGCTTCGCGTTTGCGGCGGTGGACGTAGAGCACGCCGCCGTGGTCTTTGCCGGCGAGCACGTCGAGGACCTCGAGGGTGAGGGTGCCGGGTTGGGAGGCGATCGTCGCGAACGCGGCGAGCACGTTCTCGCGGCCGGTGTGGGTGCCGGCGGCGGGCTGGGAGCGGCCGGGGCTGTGCCACGTGATGTCAGGGTGCATGAGCGCGGCGGCGGCCTCGATGTTGGCGTTCTGAAACGCGGTCATCGTCTGGACGAGCACGTCGGCGGGGGTGGTGGGTGTGGTGTTCATGTGTCGGCTTCAGAGGGCGGTCAGGCCGCCGTCGGCGAGGTAGGCGGCACCGGTGACGAACGACGACGCGTCGCTGGCGAGGAACAGCGCGACTTGCCCGATCTCGTCGGGCCGGCCGCGGCGGGCCATCGGGGTCATCATGTCGACTGCGCCGGTGAGGTCGGGGCGCGTGGCGGCGATCTTCTGGAGCAGGGGGGTGTCGATCACGCCGGGGCAGATCGCGTTGACACGGATCCCGTCCTTCGCGACCTCGCCGGCGACGGCCTTAGTCAGCTGCACGACGCCGCCCTTGCTGGCGCAGTAGGCGCCGAGCATCGGCATCCCGACGATCCCGGCGGCCGACGCGGTGTTGATAATCGACCCGGACTGCTGGCCTTTCATGATCGGAAGCGCGGCCTTGATCCCGAGGAACACGCCGCGGAGGTTGACCGCGATCACGTGCTCGAAGTTCTCCAGGGTGCACTCCTCGATTGGGCCGAGCGTCCCGTCGATGCCGGCGTTGTTGAACAGCACATCGAGCCGGCCGAACCGCTCGACCGCTGTCCTGATCATCGCCTCGACATCGGAGGCTTGTGAGACGTCGGCCCCGACGGCGATCGCCTCACCGCCGAGCTCATCGGCGGCGTCCTGCTGTTGGCCGGTGATGTCGGCGAGGACGAGTTTGGCGCCTTGGTGGTGGAACAGTCGGGCGGTGGCGCGGCCGACCCCGGAGCCGGCGCCGGTGATCACGGCGACCTTGTCTGCGAGTTGGTTGGTCATCGCGCGACCGCCGACGGCTGCTCCAGGCTCAGCGGTGCGCCGCCGAGGCGCTGGATCACATCGGAGATCTGCCGGTCCCAGTTGACCGCATACTCCGGGTCCGCGGCGGCGGCCATGTTGAAGAAGCTGATCTCGTTGATGCCCGCGTCGATCATCTCCTGCACGCGCTGCGCGACCCGCTCAGGGCCGCCCCAGACGAGCGCGAAGTCGGTGACCTCGTCAGGTATCTGCGCGCACAGCTCCTCGGCCTTCTCCTTGGTGACGACGTTGACGTTGACGTCCCGTGACCAGTTGAAGTCGCCAAGCGGATGCTCATACCCCCACTTCTCCCAGGTCTTTGATGCGTCGATCGACGCGGCTGCGATCGCGATCCACCCGTTGTTCGGATGCCGCGCCAGCTTCCAGGCGGTGTCGTCATCGTCGGCCAGGATTGTGCAGACCTGTGCGTTGAACCGCAGCTCCGATGGGTCCCGGCCGGCGTTGTGCGCACGCTCCTTGATGTTGTCGATCAAGGCTTTCATCGCGACGTTGTCGTTCCCCGACCCGCCCGGCAGGTAGGTCAGCCATCCGTTCCCGACCTCGGCGGCGAGGCGCTGGATCCGCTCGCCGGCTCCGACGAACAGCAGATCCGGCGCGCCTGATTCGTGCAGCGGGATCGGGAACACCGCATCGCGCAGTGGCCAGAACTCGGAGTCGCGATTGATCGGCTTGCCTTGTGATTCCCAGAGCGCGATCCAAGTGTGGACCGCCCCCTCAAGGCGCGTGAAGGGCTTGGAGCGCACCTCACCATATGGTTCGAACTGCTTGTTCTCGCCCGCGCCGATCGCGAAGCTCATCCGCCCACCCGACATGTGCTGCAGGGTCATCAT
>DATKFF010000446.1:0-2117 GCA_035511595.1 Solirubrobacteraceae bacterium
GGCGAGGTGCATCGCCGCTGTGGCGGCCTCCACAGCGAGCTCGGTGCCGAGCCACTTGCTCGCGGCGTGCACCGGGCCGGCCTGCTTGCCGAGGTCACGCGCGTCCGCCAACGCCGCCGCGCGGTAGGTCAGCAGCCGAGCCGCCTCCAAGCGCGCCGCGAGCGCCGCGAGGGTCGCCCGCACCGACTGACGGTCGGCGAGCGTGCCGCCGAACGAGGGACGGGCGTTGACGTAATCCGCGGCGTCCATGAGGACTCGCGCGGTCAGTCCGAGTCCGCGGGCCCCGACGACACAACGGACCGAGTTCAAGCATTGCATCGCCAGCCCGAAGCATCGCCCGTCTTCGCCGATCTGATGGGTCCGTGGGACCCGGACCTCCTCGAGCCGGATGTCGGCGAGCGGAATCGCGCGCATTCCGAGCATGTCTCCGACCTGGGCGATGTGGACGCCCGGCGCGTCGGCGGGCACCACGAAGCAGGACAGCGCATGCCCCGTCGAGCCCTCCGGCCTCGCCCACACGATGATCCACTCGAGCGCTTCGCGGTCGACCACCTTGATCCAGCGCTTGTGGCCGTTCAGGACGACGTGGTCGCCGTCGTCGCGGGCCGTCGTCGCGAGGCGTGCGACGTCGGAGCCGGCCTCAGGCTCGGTCATGGCGAACGTGCCGACGGGACGCGTCGCGGCCCGCGCAAGGAACCGCTCCTGTTGCGCGTCGTTTCCGGCGAGCACGATCGGCGCCCGGGCCAGCGCGTTCACGAGCACCGGGATCAGGTACGTCTGGCGTCCCGTGGCGAGCGCCTCGACGGCGACGGTGGCGTGCCGGATGCCGAGATCGCCCGGAGCGTCACGACCGTCGAGGAGCGAGACGGGGTCGGCCGCGAGCCGCTCGAGGACCGGTGGAAGCTCGCCCTCCTCGGCGACGTCCGCGAGTAGCTTGTCGAGGGCCGGCACCACCGCCCCGAGCACGTGACGCCGCAGCCCGGCCAGCCCATCCCCGAGAACGCACGAGACCGGGTCGGCGACGCGGGCCTCCACGCCGGGCGCCCTGCCACCGGGCGTGGTCACGCGACCCGCTGCGCCAGCCACAGCCCGTCGCGGACGGGGAGGATGACGCTCCGGAACGCCGGGTCGCGGCCGAGGGCGTTGTTCAGCGCCTGCACGCCGGCGAGCTGGTTCGACGCGCCGTGTGCTCCGGGGTCGAGGATCCCGTTGCCGCACAGCGCGTTGTCGATCATGAGCACGCCGGCGGAGGCGAGGTGCTGGACGGTCAGGCGCAACAGCGAGAGCGCCAGCTCCGGGTCGCTGCCGAAGTAGACGTGCTTCATCACGTCCTGGAAGATGAGATCGTAGGTTCCGAGCGTCGGGATCAGGTCGAACGCGTCGCCCTCGAGGAGCTCCACCCGGTCGGCGAACCCGGCCCGCTCGATGTAGCGACGGGCGCGCTGCGCCCGCTCCGGATCAAGCTCGATCGTCGTGACCGTCCCGCCGGGGCCGAGCGCCGCCGCCAGCCAGATGGCCGAGTACCCGATCGCCGTCCCGATGTCGAGAATCCGCATCGCCCGGCGTCCGTGGAGCATCGTGAGGATCTTTAGGATCGAGCCCTCGAGGCGACCCACGATCGGGATCCCCTCGGTCCTGGCTGCCTCCTCGATCTCTCTCAGCACGCCTTCCACGGGGTCGGCCAGCGGCATGTGCTTGACGAGGAAGCTCGCGTAGAGCTCCCGCGGATCGTCACCGTCCTGCGGGACGATCGGCAGAGGTGTGAACGTGTTCTCGTCCGCGTCGGCGTAGAAACCATTCTTCAGCACGGTCATTTTCCCCATATCCCTTTCCAATGGATGATTCGGTCGGCAGCTTCTGACAATGCGGTCACAGCGACGTCGGGCCGAAAAGACCCTCTTTATACATGTGCTCCTCCTACGGAAGCAGGTCAGCCCGGGGGCGGGCCGCGGTTACGGCGGCGCCTGGAGTGCGACCCCGTTGGGTGTATACCGGTGATGCACCTGAGTATGCAGAATACATACTTTTCGTGATCAAGTATAGGAAATCGCAAACTTCTAGTTTGTCACCAGGCGTACCACATGCATACCCGTGCGATTGGAGGTCGGTAACAGACT
>DATKFF010000447.1:0-3424 GCA_035511595.1 Solirubrobacteraceae bacterium
TGCAGCAGGAGCGTCGCCTGCGAGCCGCGGGCGACCACCTCGTCGTCGGCGCCCTCGTAGCCCGCAATCGCGAGGCAGCCGCCCTCGCCGCCCGCGGAGCCGAGCTCGCCGGGCCGCGCCAGGTTGAGCGCGGTCTCTGTCTCGTCCGAAAGCCGCAGCACGGTCGGCACCGGGCCGTCCTGGGCGAGCCTCCGGATCGCCGCGAGGCCGTCGGCGAAGGAAGCGAAGCGCCAGCCGTCGTACACCCGCGCCTCCGGAATCGGCCGGACCTGGAGCGTCAGCGAGGTGATCACTCCGAGTGTTCCCTCCGACCCGAGGATCAGCTGGCGCAGATCGGGTCCGGCCGCCGTGCGCGGTGCCCGCCCCACCGAGAGCGGGCCGGAAGGGGTCGCGACCGTCAGTGCCAGCACCAGCTCGTCGAAGCGCCCGTAGCCGGCGGACGCCTGGCCGCTCGACCGCGCTGCCGCGAACCCGCCGAGCGTCGCGTACTCGAACGATTGCGGGAAGTGGCCGAGTGTGTACCCGCCTGCGCCGAGCAGCTGCTCGGCCTGGGGTCCGCGCAACCCGGGCTCGAGCACCGCCAGCCTTGATTCCTCGTCGAGCCGCGTCAGCGCGTTCATGTGTCGCACGTCCAGTGCGACGAGCGCCGGGAACCGCGAGGCGTCGGGCTCGAGTCCGCCCACGACCGAGGTGCCGCCGCCGTACGGGATCACGGCGATCTGGCGCTCCGAGCACGCCCGCAGGACCGCCAGCACCTCGTCGTGCGTCGCGGGGAGGACGACCGCATCCGGAGCCCCGCCGAGGTCGCCGGCTCGGAGCCGCAGCAGGTCGGGCGTCGACTTGCCGCGGAGATGCCGGACCCGCGACTCGTCGTCGGTCAGGACGTCAGCCGGCCCGACGAGTGCCTGAAGCGCAGCCACCGCGTCATCGCCGAGCCGCGGGGAGGGCGGCTTCAGCTGGGAGATCGAAGCGGGCGCAGGCGAACCTCCTCGTACCCCGAGCCCCTCGGCGAGCAGCTGACGCACCGCCTCGGGCAGCTCCGGCACGAGCGATGGATCGCCCCATCCGGAGAACGAGAGGTCTGGGTCGGGCTCCGCTGGGTAGACAGCAGTCATCGGCGGCCCGGACCGTATCCTGTCCAGCGAATGAGATGGAACGCGATCCGGAGGAGAGGATGAGCGAGAAGATGGCCTTCGGGCTGATGATGGACGACTATCCGCTGACGCTGACGTCGCTCGTCGAGCGCGCGGAGCAGTTGACCCCGGGAAGGAAGGTCGTCTCCAGGCGCCCGGACGGCTCGATCCACCGCACGACCCTCGGGGAGACCGCCGAGCGCGCGCGGCGGCTCGCCACCGCGCTCACGGCTCTCGGGATCGGCGACGGGGACCCGGTCGCGACGCTGCTGTGGAACCAGCCCGAGCACCTCGAGCTGTATTTCGCGCTGCCGCTGATGGGGGCGGTCCTGCACACGCTCAACCCGCGGCTCAGCGTCGACGAGCTGACGTTCATCGTCTCAGACGCGGAGGACCGGGCGATCATCGTCGACGAGTCGCTGCTCGACGTGTTCGAGACGTTCCGCTCGGCCCAGGACTTCGAGCACGTGATCGTCGTGTCGCGGTCCGGCTCGGTGCCGGACGGCACGATCGATTACGAGTCGCTGATCGCTGCGTCGGAGCCGGCAGGATGGCCGCAGCTGGACGAGCGCCGCGCGGCGGCGATGTGTTACACGTCGGGCACGACCGGGCGCCCGAAGGGGGTCATCTACTCGCATCGGGCGCTGGTGCTGCACTCGCTGATGGCGGCGCTGCCCGATGCACACTCGATCTCCGGCCACGACACGATCCTGCCGGTCGTCCCGATGTTCCACGCCAACGCGTGGGGCCTGCCGTACATCGCAGCGTTCGCGGGGACGGGGCTTGTGCTCCCCGGGCCGAGGCTCGATGCCGAGAGCGTGCTCGAGCTTCTCGCCGACGAGCGGGTGACGATCACCGCGGGGGTGCCGACCGTCTGGATGGCGATCCTGCAGGCGCTGGACGCGGAGCCGGACCGCTGGGATCTGAGCGCGCTGCGCCACCTGATCGTCGGGGGCTCGGCGGTCCCGCGCAGCATGTTCGAGGGCTTCGACCGGCATGGCCTGACGATCATCCAGGCGTGGGGGATGACGGAGACCTCGCCGATGGGGACGATCTGCCGGGTCCCGGTCGAGCTCGACGGCGCCTCTGACGATGAGCAGTACGAGTTCCGGGTGCGCCAGGGCATTCCCTCGCCGTTCGTCGAGATCCGCGCCCGCGGCGAAGACGGCGAGCTGATCCCATGGGACGACGAGGCGATGGGCGAGCTCGAGGTGCGCGGCCCGTGGGTCGCTGCCGCCTACCACGGCGGCCGCGGCGCCGAGAAGTTCACCGATGACGGGTGGTTCCAGACCGGCGACGTCGTGCGGATCAATCCGCGCGGCTGCATCCGGATCGCGGACCGCTCCAAGGATCTCGTCAAGTCGGGTGGCGAGTGGATCTCGTCGGTCGACCTCGAGAACAACCTGATGGCGCACCCGGCGGTCGCCGAGGCCGCGGTGATCGCGATGCCCGACGAGCGCTGGGGCGAGCGGCCGCTCGCGGTCTGCGCGCTGCGGGACGGTTCAGAGGTGAGCCCCGAAGAGCTGCGTGACCATCTGTCGCAGCATTTCGCCAAGTGGCAGCTGCCGGACCGCTTCGAGTTCGTCGAGGCGATCCCGCGGACGGCCACCGGCAAGTTCAAGAAGACCGAGCTGCGCGAGAAGTTCCTGAAGACGCCGGCCTAGCTCGTTGCGGCGCCGCGCCGGCGGCCTAAACTCGACGGCGATGGCGGGCACCGCCGAGGAGTATCGCGAGCGCGCCCAGTTGCGTGCGCGCAAGAGCGCGTCGGGGATCGGCGCGGCGGTCACTCGCAGCGAGTCCGAGGGCGGCGGGCACGCCTGGCAGTGCATCGTCACCGACGGGCGGCAGTGGCACTACCTGCGCGTCATCGGCACCGGTGTCGGCCCGTTTCCCGACATCTACCCGGAGGGCATCGAGCGTGGGATCGAGCAGCTCGCCGGGACGCTGCCCATCGAGGGCCGGCTCCAGTACCTGCTCGATATGAACCCGCTGCACATGGACGTCGACGGCAACGTCGGCGACTGACGCTACGCGCGGTCGCTTGCCCGTTCGAGATGGGGCTCGACCCACTGGCGCAGCTGCGCCTCGGGTACGGCACCGACCAGCCGGTCGACCTCGGCGCCGTCCCGGAACAGGACCAGCAGCGGTATCCCGCGTATCTCGAAGCGCTCCGAGATCGCCGGCGCCTCGTCGACGTTCAGCTTGACGACCTTCAGCCGACCGGCGTTGTCGCGCCCCACCCGTTCGACGACCGGCGACACCATCCGGCAGGGCCCGCACCAAGGCGCCCA
>DATKFF010000448.1:0-2076 GCA_035511595.1 Solirubrobacteraceae bacterium
CGTCGCATGCGGACGGTGTGTAACGATCGGCCGATGGGCAATCGGATCGAGCTGCAGCTGGCACACACCGCGGATCTCGAGCCCACGACGCTCGAGGCCGCCCGGGCGATGCTGTTCGAGGTCTTCGTCGCGGACATGTCCGACGAAGATTGGGAGCACTGCCTCGGAGGAGTGCATGCGCTCGCACGGGAGGAAGGCCGGCTCGTGGGGCACGCGTCGGTGGTGGAGCGCCGGCTCATCTACGGCGAGCGTCCGCTCCGCACGGGCTACGTCGAGGGCGTCGCAGTCCGCGCGGACCGGCGTCGGCTCGGGATCGGCGGGATCATGATGGCCGCGATCGAGCGGGTGATCCGGGGCGCGTACGAGCTGGGCGCGCTCGGCGCCACGGACGACGGGGCAGCGTTCTACGCGGCTCGTGGGTGGAGGCGCTGGCGCGGCCCGACGTGGGCGCTCACACCGACGGGCCGGGTTCGCACGGCAAACGAGGACGACTCCATCTTCGTGCTCGAGACCACGACCGCGCTGGATCTGTCAGAGGCGCTGACCTGCGACTGGCGCGACGGCGAGTCGTGGTGAAACGCGAATCCTCCCCGGCCCGCCCTACTCCTCGATCAGCGAACGCCCCGTCATCTCCGCCGGCTGCGGGATCCCGAGGACGCGGAGCACGGTTGGCGCGACGTCGGCCAGGATCCCGCCGTCGCGCAGCCGAAGCCCCGGCGCCGTGACGATCAGCGGCACCGGGTTCAGGGAATGCGCGGTGTTCGGGCTGCCGTCGGGCTCGAGCATGTTGTCCGCGTTGCCGTGGTCGGCCGTGACGATGCATACGCCGCCGGATGCGTGCACCGCCTCGACCACCTCGGCGAGGCAGCGATCGACGGTCTCGATCGCCAGCACGGCCGCGGGAATCACGCCGGTATGGCCGACCATGTCGGCGTTGGCGAAGTTGATGATCCCGAAGCCGGGCGAATCGCTTCGCCACGCCTCGACGAACGCCGCCGCGGCCTCCGGCGCGCTCATCTCGGGCTTGTAGTCGTACGTGGGGACGTCACGCGGTGAGGCGACCAGCTCACGGCGCTCGCCGGGACACGGCTGCTCGTCGCCGCCGTTGAAGAAATACGTCACGTGCGGGTATTTCTCGGTTTCCGCGACGTGCAGCTGGCGCACCCCTCGCGACGCCAGCACCGCCGGGAGGGTCGTCGCGGGGTGCTCCGGCGGGAACGCCACCGGGTAGTTCCAGTCCTCCTCGTAGCGGGTCATCGTGGCGTAGCGCTTAACCGGCGGGGCGCCGCCGCGATCGACCTCGGTGAACCCCGGCTCGGCGAGCGCGCGCGTGATCTCCCGCATCCGATCCGGGCGGAAGTTGAAGGCGAACACCGAGTCGCCGGGTCGGATCAGCGCCTCCTCCCCCACCAGCACCGGCGCGATGAACTCGTCGGTCTCGTCACGCTCGTAGGCCTCGCGCGCGGCCTCGGCTCCCGATGACGCCCGGTACTCGGCGTGACCATGCACGAGCAGGTCGTAGGCGCGCTGAACCCGCTCCCAGCGGCGGTCACGGTCCATCGCCCAGTAGCGCCCGACGACGGAGCCGATCCGCCCGGTGCCGGCCTCGGCCATCCAGCGCTCGACCGTCTGCAGGTAGCCGGCACCCGAGGTAGGCAGCGTGTCGCGTCCGTCGGTGAACGCGTGGAGGACGAGGTCCTCGACCCCCAGCGACGCGCCGAGCTCGATCAGCGCGTGCAGGTGCCCGAAGCCGGAGTGCACGCCGCCGTCGGACACAAGCCCGATCAGGTGCACACGCGGCGCTCCGGAGAACGCCTCACGCAGCACCTCGTTCGCGCTGAGCTCGCCGTTCTCGACCGCGACGTCGATCCGCGTCAGGTCCTGCATCACGACCGCCCCCGCGCCGAGATTCAGGTGCCCAACCTCGGAGTTGCCCATCTGGCCCTCGGGAAGGCCTACCGCCCGCCCACCGGCCGTCAGCTGTGTGTGCGGAAAGGTCGACCACAGCTCGTCGAACACCGGCGTGCGGGCGAGCGAGACGGCGTTGCCGGGGCCCTCGGGCGCGAGCCCCCAGCC
>DATKFF010000449.1:0-5904 GCA_035511595.1 Solirubrobacteraceae bacterium
GGCAGGTCGCAGACAGACTCGTGCGCTCTAAGTGAGTAACGCCGCTATCCGCTGGCATCGCCCACCGTCTGAGTGATCTCGTCGATTGCGACCTGCTCGGCGTCGCTGATTTCCTTCCCGCCCGCTCGGTTCGCGCTGGCCACCCGGTCAGCCAGCGTGACCACGAACCGCCGGTAATCCTCAAGCTCGTCGGGCGTCGCCTTGCGGTCGAGTATCTCGACAGCGTCGCGGAGATGCGCGAGGCCGTGTTGTTTGAGCTCGTCGAAGGACCGATAGCGATGGTGGTCAATCTCTGGCTTGGCTGCCACGATCTCGTCAAGCAGCTCGCTTGCTCCGTGCTGTTGCCGGGCCTCCGCGTACGCGCGGGCGATTGCGACGACTTCCCGGATCGTCCCTCCGCGCTGCGCTGTCACGACGATCATCCCGGCGCTCGGCGGTCCTTCGAGGACGCTATCCCATTCATCCTGCGTGAAATCGGCCTTCCCGGTCATCAGTTCTCGTTTCGCCTGGGGCAGCCCACCCCGGGCCGCCCGGTACGGAAAACGCTAGCGATGTCCCGCCGGGATGACCGGATGCCATCGGCGCGCGCGAGCAACTTGCTGAAAGCGGCGGTCACTGTGGACGTGCGATGACTGTGAAGAAGTCGCGGAAATAGGGCGCCAGGAACTCTCCCGGGATCCCGGTCTGGCCCGGCACGAGCGAGACCGGGGCCGTCTCGGGACTGCGTGGAGAATGCGTGTAGATGTAACCCGCGACCCATCTTGGGTTGATGTCGAGCTCCATCGCCCGAACGACGCCCTTGTCGGCGAGGGCTTCCGCCAGCGCGCGGACCGAGAGGTTGTGGCCGCCCGCCCATACGAGATCGCCTGTGGGGGTGATTCCGAGGGCCGAGCGGGCCACGATCGGCTGTTCGTGCAGCGGATCGCCCCAGCAGACCTTGATGCACGCATCGACCGTCGGGGCTATCCGGCCGGAGCTGATCAGCAGGCCGAGGTTCTGCCTCACCGCCTCGACCGGGCGGCCGGAGGCGGGGACCGTCTCGAGCCAGCGGCCGATGTCGGCGGTCCCGTCGCGGTAGATCACGGCCGACGCCTGTCCGCGGCGTAGCGGCCATCCCACGCGGCCGCCCTCCTCGAAGCCGCCGGCGCCATAGCTCTCCTGAAAGCCGCCGTTGAACGCCGCCACAAGGACGCGCAGCTCCCGGCCGCGGATCGCGTCGCCGTAGCGCCAACCAGTTCCGCCCGGTTGTGATCCCCCGGCGTGCAGCGCGAGCGTCACCAATTGCTGGTTGAACCGCAGCAGGGTAATCGTGAACCCGGTCTCGCCGTACGCCTTCACGCGTGAGATCCATATTCCGGTCCGCCCGCGCACGGCGACCGCGGGGAGCCATGCGAACAAGCCCTGGCGTCGTGCGTCAGGGAGGACCGCGATCAGGCGCGGTTTCGCGTTCACGACCGCGAGCGAGCTGCTCGCCGTCGTCGACTGGGGGCCGTGTGTCCGGGCGCTGGTCATAGGCGTCCCGCTCCCGTGTGGCGAGCGATGCGCGCCGCCGCACGCGGCGCACGCCAGCAGCGCCGAGGCGGCCAGGCCGACGATCCCCCCGCTCCGGCGCAGCAGCATGCGCACGACGATACGCCGACGGGGGAGGTGGCCGGCCGTGCCGGACGAAGCCTTTTCCGTAGAGTGGGAGCGCGCATGGCGGAAGGCGGGCTAGGGCAGACGGGGACCCCTGTGGCGAACGCCGATCCGATCCGGATCGTCCCCGTATCTCCGATCGACGACATCGCGGCGCCGGCGCACGGCGCGCCCGCGCCGCCACCGCCCCAGCTGACCTACAGGGGCGGGCCGCTGCTATCGGCCGTCGAGGTGTTCACGGTGTTCTGGGGGCCGGCCTGGGCCACCACGCCACAGACGGCCCTGGCTCAGAGCCTGAACGAGTTCTTCGACTTCGTGCTGACGAGCGCGTTGCTCGATCAGCTCGCCGAGTACAGCGTTCCGGGAGCGGCGATCGGGCACGGACGGCGGACCGGCAGCGTCACGATCACGACGCCCCAGCTTGGAAGCTCGATCTCCGATGCCGCCATCCAGCAGGCACTGCAGCAGGAGATCTCCTCGAATCACGCGTTTCCGCCGCCCGGGCCGAACACCCTCTACTTCATCTACATGCCGCCCGGGGTGTCGGTCGTGCAGGGAGGGTCGCGCTCCTGTCAAGCGTTCTGCGGCTACCACAACAACGTTGGCGGGAGCACCTTCTACGCCGTGATGCCGTTTCCGGGCTGCGGAGGATGCACCGGCGGGCTCACCGCGATCGAGGCGCTGACCTCGACAAGCTCGCACGAGCTCTGCGAAGCGATCACGGATCCGATCCCGGGCGAGGGGTGGTACGACGACACCCATGGCGAGATCGGCGATATCTGCGCCTGGAAGACGAAGGTCCTCGGCGCGTACACGGTTCAACTCGAGTGGTCGAATAAGGCAAACGCCTGTGTCTGAAGCGCACGTGCCTCGCCGTGAGGTGAAGGCGAGTGGCTGATTCACGCGCTGGGCTGACGCGCCGCTGCCCAAGCAACCCGCTCCGCCGACCAACGGCTGAGCCGCCGAGCGACCGCGACGGGTGCGCACGGCGGGTACCCTAAAGGCCGTCCTACAGCGCAAAGGAGAGGCATCGAATGCGAGCTGGCAAGGTAATCCCGGCCGCCTTGACGGTAGGCGTGGCGCTCGCCGCCGCGAGCGCTGCCAGCGCGATGACCAGCTCCTACCGTGCCGGGCCGCTGACGGCGACGTTCAGCGCCACGGGGCACCACCCCAACTGCAAGCAGCACTGGCCGGTGACGGTCACTGCTCGCTACAACGGCAGGCCGGCCCATGCGGTCGCCAAGTACCAGTTCCTCCTCGGCGGCCAGCTGGTCAACACCCAGTACCCGTTCGGCGGTACGCCCAAGAACCGCGGCTACCACCTGTACCAGTTCTACGGCAGCTTCTACGACAACACGTTTGGGCCCTTCGGCGCGCTGGCCGAGGGGCACACGCTCACCGTCCGGGCGGTCGTCTCGGTCGGTCGGTACACCGCGTATCCCGGGACCTGGGTCCAGGTTGTCCGGGTTAGCGGCTGCCCGTCATATTGAGCTCGCCGCGCCGAGGCGGCTGCCGGCTACGCCGCCTCGGCGTAGCCGGGCTCACCCGTCGCCTCGACAAGCTCCGCCTCGACATGCTCCATCCCGGCGGTGACCGCTGCCGGACGCAGCACCGTGAGCGCAACACCAACCGCGGCGATCAGCAGCGCGGTGCCGATCCCCCAAGCGAGGTGGTAGCCGCTCGTGAGCGCGGATGCGTTCGTTCTGCCACTGTGGAGCAGGTTCTGGGTATGCGTGCTCGCGAGCGTCGCGAGGACCGCCAGGCCGAGCGCGCCGCCGACCTGCTGGGTCGTGTTGACGAGGCCCGACGCGAGTCCGGCGTCGGTCGGATCGGCGCTCGACATCGCGAGCGTCATCAGCGCCGGGAACGAAAGTCCGGCCCCGATCCCGATCAGCACCATCGACGGCAGCAGGTCGCCGAGGTAGCTCGCTGCGACCGGCGTCTGCGTTAGCAACGCGAGCCCAGCCGCACCGAGCACAAGGCCCGGGATGAGGACCGCGCGCGGGCCGAAGCGCATGTTCAGGCGCGCCGAGAAGCCGAGCGAGAACGTTCCAATCAGTAGCGCCACCGGGAGGAACGCCAGCCCGATCTGGAGCGCGGAGTAGCCAAGCACCCGCTGCATGAACAGGCTTCCGAGGAAGAACATCCCGAACATGCCGGCGATGAACAGCATCTGCACGAGGTTGGCGCCGGAGACATTGCGTGAGCGGAAGATCCGCAGCGGCATCAGCGGGTTGCGCGCGCGGGCCTCCCAGCCGACGAAAGCGGCGAGCAGCGCGACCGCGATGGCGCCCATACCGAGCGTCCGAGCCGAGCCCCAGCCGTAGTTCTGGGTCTTGACGATTGTGTAGACGCCGAGCATCAGCGCGCCGGTGACGAGTACGGCGCCCATCACGTCCGCCCCGCCGCGCAGCCCGATCCCTTGATCGCGGCCTACGAGCCGCAACGCCAGCACCGCCGTGACGACCCCGATCGGGAGGTTGACGAAGAAGATCCAGTGCCAGTTGATCGCCTGGGTGATCACCCCGCCGGCCAGCAGCCCGATCGACGCGCCGGCCGCGGCGACGAAGCTGAAGACGCCGATCGCCTTGGCCTGCTCGCCCCGATCGGGGAACATCGTGACGATCATCCCCAGGATCACGGCCGAGGACAGCGCGCCGCCGACACCCTGGATGAACCGCGCGACGATCAGCACCGTCTGGCTCTGCGCGGCGCCGCATAGGGCCGAGGCGGCGACGAACACGACGAGCCCGAACATGAAGACCTTGCGGCGGCCGATCAGGTCACCGAGTCGGCCGGCGAGCAGCAGCAGGCCGCCGAAGGTGATCAGGTAGGCGTTGACGACCCACGCGAGGTTCGACTGCGTGAACCCGAGGTCGTGCTGGATCGAGGGCAGCGCGACGTTCACGATCGTCATGTCGAGGATGATCATCAGCGCCCCAGCGCAGAGCACGACGAGCGCGATCCAGCGAGATCGATCTGCCGCTGCGGTCTGAGGGCCTGCGGAGGTGGTTGCGGTGTCGGTCATCGGTCTCCCTGTGATCGGCGGTTCATCCAACGGGAGAACAAACCGTAGCAAATCGTCTACTACAAGAACATCTCGCAGGAGATGAGACGCATCGACGCGCGATATGAGGTGGCTGGGGGCGCCGCCCCGGGGCCCCGAACGTGTGGGACCGTCACGCGGAGACGGAGGCGCGACCGCCGCGACGGGAAGGAGGAGTGGTCCGGCTACCCGCGGGGCGTCCGCCGGCGCAGCGGCGGCGTGCACTCGACCTGCTCGGCGAGTCTGCCCTCGACCAGCTTCGCGAGCGCGTCCATCAGTGCCGTTCCCTGGCGCGTTGAGAGCTCGCCGAGGACCTCGGCCTGGACTCTCTCCTTGACCGCGTCGGCCTCGCCGACCTTTCGCTCGCCCGCCGCGGTGACGGTGATGATCCGGGCACGGCGGTCTTCAGGCGCGGGATGCCGTTCGGCTAGACCGGCCCGCTCGAGCTCATCGAGCGCAACGACCATCGTGGTCTTGTCAAGTCCCACCATCTCCGCGAGCTCGGTCTGCGTGTGCTCACCGCTAAGCGCCGCGCGCAGCACGTGATACTCGCGTGCCGAGACGCCGAGGGGCGCGAGCGCGGCAGCCAGCTCCGAGGCGAGCGCCCAGTGAGCCCGGTAGAGAAGCCACGCCAAATTGCCGGCAAAGCACTGGGGCTGCTCGATCTCGGCAACGGGCTCTTGTGACTTAACGCTCACAACTTGGGCCTATGTTAGCTCGACTAGTTCCGTAGTGGACTATTTCGTGGCCGTTGTATCCGCCGACTCAGTCCCGAGCGGCAGCACCTTATTGAGCCCCGTGATCTCGAGCACTCGCTCTACCTGGGCGGGCAGCGTCGGGCTCAGCTTCAACTCGCCGCCGTTGGAATCGGCGGCGCGCAGCGCCGTGACCAGCGCGTTCAGCCCGGTGGAGTCGATGAACGCAGTCTGGGAGAGATCGACGACGACCTGTCTGCCAGCGGCGATCTCACGGCGGAGTATCTGATCGAGCTCGGGCGAGCTCGACATGTCCAGTTCGCCCTGAACCCGGATCAATACCGCCCCATCCAATCCGGGCGCCACCGAGATGCCGAATGGCCGTGGATATGAACTCATCTTTCCTGCACCCCCTCGAATCCAGACGCGGCAAAGCCTAACGGAAGCCGGCGCGTGCGGGCAAGGCCTCGAGCTGGTGTGGGCTACCGACAGGGCGTAGCCTGTCGGTGGTGGCGGATACACCGATCG
>DATKFF010000450.1:0-3744 GCA_035511595.1 Solirubrobacteraceae bacterium
GACGTGGAACACCGGGCAAGGGTCGCACGGACCCGCGCCGCCCGCTCGTTGGGACCCACGCCGCCCGCTCGTCATCCTCACGCGCAGAGCGGTGAGGCTCGCTCCACGAACCGCGGCTACGCCGCCAATGGCCTCTACGTCGATGTTGATCCTGACGCGGAGGTGATCGTGGAACGAGATGGGCTGGCGACGACGATCCGGCGGCTTGACGTGCGTGAGCTCGCCGCGATCTTCGGCGGAGGGGCGATCGGCGCGGGCCTCCGCAGGGAGCTCGTGCCGGCCTCCCACGGCCTGTCCGGGACCACCGGGACGCTTGGCCTTGCCACGACGCCGACGGCGGGCGAGGACTGACAGTCGCCGGACTCACGGGCGGGGGACGGCGTTTGCGTCGACGAAGCGCCTGCGCGCCTCGGCGATCGTCTCCAGCGCCTCGGCGCGGTCGCCCCAGCCCCTTACCTCGGAGTGCCGGTCCTGATCGAGGTCCTTGTAGACCTCGAAGAAGTGGCCGATCTCGGCGCGCAGCTGCCGGGGCAGGTCCTCGAGGTCCTCGAGCTCGTTCCATCCGGGGTCGTTGCGCGGGACGCACACCACTCGGTCGTCGTCGCCCTTCTCGTCCGCCATCTTGAACAGCCCGATCACCTTGGCGGGCACGATGCACCCCGGAAACGTCGGCTCGGACACGCACATCAGCACGTCCAGCGGATCGCCATCGGGCGAGAGCGTGTCGGGCACGTACCCGTAGTCCGTCGGGTAAACGACCGACGCGGAAATGAACCGGTCGAGCTTGATCCCGCCGAGTAGCGGGTCCCACTCGTACTTGTTGCGGCTGCCCTTCGGTATCTCGACGACGCAGATCAGGTGTGCCTCAGTCAATTCATCTCCCCTCGTGAGACCGCCGCGCAGGCCTCGCACAGCGGCCACGGCGGGTTCCACGGGTATCCGGTCACGTCCTTGCCGCAGAGGGCGAGGTCAGGGTTGCGTTCAGTCACCAGGTGGCACAGCTCCTCGAACCCGTCATCGCTCACGCTCGGGGTGTTGAGGCACGCCGGATGGACGTTCGGCGCCTTCACTGGAGCCGCGCTCGAGGCCACGTCCATCAGGATAAGGCCAGTCGCGCCGGCACCCCAGACACAGAACGAGCGGGCAGTGCCCGCTCGACTCTGTGGTCGCGCTCCCCCTAACTGCTAACGAGCCCCAGGACTTACATGTCGTGCCTGGTGGGCATGACACTCCCGGTCCCCGTAGGGACCGAGTAGGGAGCGGCCGTCACCAAGGCTAGCGGCTGACCGCGCTATCCGGCGGTCACGGCGTCGGCAAGCAGCTCGTCGGCGAGCGTCACGAGGTTCGGCTGAAGGTGGCCGCAGAGCGCGTCGCGCAGCAGCGCCCGGAGGTGCTCGCAGAGCTCGTCGACGAGCGCGTCGTCCCCCGGCTGGTGCGCCCCCAGCCCCGTGATCACCGCGTGCTCGAGCGCAATCGCCCGGGCCGTCCGCTCGGCGAAGGCGCCGCGTTCCTCGGGCCGCGCGCAGATCGCGGCGAGACGGGCCGAGAGCCGGCCGCTGGAGGGGCCTTCGGGCTCGAGCAGCGCCCGCAGCGCGAGCAGGTAGTCCGTCAGCGCCTCGAACGGCGCGAGCCGCTCGCAGCCCATCTCGAAGCGCGCCAGCGCCCACGCCAGCTCGCCGCTCGAGGGCGACCGCCGCGCGATCAGGCTGCAGAACGCACGCAGTTCGTCTTCCTGGGCGGACCCGATCATCGTCAGCAGTCGCGGCCGTCCCGACCCGCCGAACGGGATCGGACGCCACGGACCGGTGTCGGCCCGGGTCCAGGCCAGCGGGCCGAGCGCGTAGCCGCCGCGCTCGAACAGCCTGAGCGCGGTCAGCAGCCGCCGGAAGCGCGCCCGCGCCAGCGACACAGGCGGCTGCCGCGACGGCTCGAGCGCGATCGTCAGCATCGCCAGCACGTGCGGCTCGCCGGTATCGCCCCAGACGGCTTCGGCGGGAGCCTCGTCGAGCGCGTCGCCGCGGATCAGCGACAGCCCCTCGCCGAGCGCGAGCTCACGCGTCGAGTGATCGAGCGCGATCCCGAGCAGCGGCGCGATCACGACGGTGACGCTCTGACCGTCGTACAGCGCTCGCTCGAGCTCGCCGTAGGCAAGCTCGAAGCGGACCGGGTCAAAGCCGAACTGGCTGCGCTCGGCGAACACGGCTCGCAGGAAGGACCGCAGCGCTGCATCCGCGCGCTCACGGGGCTCGCCTGGCAGCCTTGGCTCGCCGCGCTGGCCCAGATATGCCGCCACGCGGTCGAATCCGGCCAGCGCCCGCGCCGCGGGGGCGTAGGTCGGCAGGGCGGACAGGAGTCCCAGGCGCTCGTCGATGAACTGTTCGGTCAGCGAGCGGTAGCAGTACAGCGGCACTTGGCCCGGGCGACCCTCGGTGCCGACGATCTCGAATGGGATCTCGGCGCCGCTCGCCGTCTCGGCGGCGAGCTGCCCGGCGGCGTCCGCGGTGAACGCCTCGAGGGTCGAGTGAAGGACGCTGTCGCGCACGTCGGCCGTTTCGCCTTCGCACAAGGCGATCCTCCAACGCGAACGGCGAGTTGCAGCCGCGACGGCGGCAGTCAGATTCCCCGCTGGAGCGCGAGCACGAGCAGGGCGAGCGCGATCAGCCCGGCGACGACGACGACCGCGAGATTGGTGGCGAGCGCCACCCGCAGCGCTCGAGGCGCTCCACCCTGGGCGCGTGGCGGCTCGAGCGTGACCGGCGGCCCGGGTGTTGAGCCGCCGGGCTTCTCGACCGGCGGCGACGACGCGACCGAGGCCGCGAGCGTGTCGGTGACGAGCCGGTTGAGGCTGACCTGCTCACGCTCGGCGGCGCGCGCGAGCTGCTCGTGCAGCGTGGTCGGCATCCGGACGAGTATCCGGCCGCTGTGACTTGATCCAGCCTTGGCCTTCGGCGCCTCAGGACTGGGGGGCGGGATCTCACGACGCTCGGCGAGCGCGCTGGTTAGCCAGTCCCGCATGGCGCCGCGTAGCTGCGCGAGCGCCTCATCGGCCGTAGCGCCGCGCGCTTCGCACCCCGGGAGCTCCTCGACCCGGGCGCTCCACCACAATTGCTTCCCGTGGTGCTCGCGCCGCACCGCGAAGTGGTACGGAAGCTCCAGATAGCGCACGAGCGCGGGGTTCTCCTGCTCCTCGCCCACGGCGGCGATTTTAGTCTGATCATCCGTTCGACCCCGCGAATTTCCAGCGTTTACGGGCGATTTCGTAGCGGATTGCGGTGATATCACCGGAGCTCGCGTGATATCGGCCGGGGTGTTCGCGAGCTCCTCGCGCAGCTTCGCGAGCGCGCCCTCGAGCAGCCGTGAGACGTGCGCCTGAGAGATGCCGACCGTGCTCGCGATCTGTCGCTCGGTCATGTCCGCGTGGAAGCGCAGGAACACGATCCGGCGCTCACGCTCGTCGAGCACCTTAACTCCGCGTGCGAGCAGCAGTCGGTCCTCGCTCCCGGCGAGCGGCTCGGTTTCGTCCGCCGCCTCGCCGCCCACGTCGCCCCGGGACGCCGCGCTCGCGCCGCGCGCACGCTCCGCGTCCAGCGCCCGCTCTACGTCCTTCTCGTCGGCGGCGATCGCTGCGGCGAGCTCGGGGACGGTCGGTGAACGTCCAAGCTTCGCCTCCAGCTCGCCGCCTTTGCGGCGCAGCGCGCCGCTCATACGCTGCAGCTCACGAGGGATCCGCACCGCGGAGGTCCG
>DATKFF010000451.1:0-6660 GCA_035511595.1 Solirubrobacteraceae bacterium
GACCTCGGCGCGCTGATGCGCGGAGGCCGATGACGGGCGCGAACGCGGCGTTGACGGCACTTCTCGCCCGGGCACGCTAACCTCGCCATTCGCTCATGGCAGTAAGACTTCGACTGACCCGAATCGGATCACACAAGAACCCCATCTGGCGGGTGGTCGTCGCCGACCAGCGCTCCAAGCGCGACGGCCGCGTGATCGAGACCGTCGGGCACTACAACGCGCAGACCAATCCGTCGACGATCGTGCTCGACGAGGAGCGGATCCGCGACTGGCTGGCGCGCGGCGCCCAGCCCTCGGGGACCGTTCGCAAGCTGCTGCGCATCCAGGGCATCAGCTAGCGCCGGCTGGGTCGATGAAGGAGCTGCTCGAGTACCTGGCGCGAGGGCTGGTCGAGCAGCCCGACGAGGTGCGCGTCCAGGAGGTCGAGGACGAGGACGCGACCGTGCTCGAGCTGTCGGTCGGACCCGACGACTACGGCAACGTGATCGGCCGAGGCGGCCGCACGGCAGGGGCGCTGCGAGCGGTCATCAAGAGCGCCGGCGCCAGGCGTAACCGGCGCGTGTTCGTGGACATCGTCGACACCTGATGCCGCAGGACGCTGGGCGCTGGCTGCACGCCGGCCGCGTTGGGCGACCCCACGGACTCGACGGCAGCTTTCACGTCCGTGACCCAAGCCCGGAGCTGCTCGCCGCTGGCGCGCGTGTGCTCGTCGACGGCACCGAGATGACGATCGCCCGGCGTGCCGGCGACGACCGCCGGCCGATCCTGCGGCTCGAGGGACACGAGGATCGCACCTCCGCGGAGGCGCTGCGCGACAAGGAGCTGATGGTGGAGCGCTCCGAGGCACCGGTCCTCGGCCCCGACGAATGGTGGGCGGAGGACCTCGAGGGTTGCGCCGTTCACGACGGCGGCCGCCACGTCGGTACCGTCCGGAGGCTGCTCGCGCTGCCGTCGGTCGAGGTGCTTGAGGTGGTCCGCGACGATCGACCGGGCGAGCTGCTGGTGCCGCTCGTCGGCGACGCGGTCAGGACGGTCGACATCGAGCACAAGCAGATCGACGTCGACCTGCGCTTCCTCGGAGCCGAGTGATGGAGATCGATGTCTTCACCCTGTTCCCGGACGCGTTCGCATGGTTCGAGCGCCAGCGGCATGTCGTGGGCGCAATCGCACACGGAAATCGGCTGGGATACGTCAACTACCGGGACCACACGCCGCTCAGCGCCGGCCAAGTTGACGACACGCCGTTCGGCGGCGGCGCCGGGATGGTGCTGAGGGTCGACGTCGTCGAGGCGGCGCTGCGGGCGCGATACGGCACGGATCCGGTCGAGCTCGGCGCGCAGAGGCGGGTGATCGCGCTCACCCCGGCTGGCCGGCTGCTCGACGATGCACTCGTTGATGAGCTGGCACGGGAGCCGGCGCTGACGTTGCTCTCCGGTCGCTACGAGGGATTCGACCAACGCGTGATCGACCACTTCGCGACCGACGAGGTATCGATCGGCCGCTACGTGCTCGCCGGCGGTGAGCTGGCGGCGATGGTGCTGTGCGACGCCGTGCTGCGCAAGTTGCCAGGCGCGCTCGGCCACGAGGACTCGGCGGTCGAGGAGTCGTTCAGCGAGGCGCTCGCCGGAGCGCCCGAGTATCCGCATTACACGCGGCCGTCGGACTACCGCGGCTGGCGCGTCCCCGACGTGCTGCTCTCCGGTCACCACGCTCGGATCAGGGAGTGGCGGCTCGAGCAGAGCCGCGCCCGGGCCACGCTCGAGAGCCCCGGGGCGGGGCCCTAAGACCCCGGCGCCTAGACGGGCGGCGCGCGCAGGCTGGTTCGCTACCATGGCCACTCGCGGGCGGGGCCAAGCAGCGATGCGCCCCAGCTCCCCCAACCCAACGATCGCCGGTGCCTCCGGCGGACAGGATCCCCGATGAGCACCGTGATCGACAGCCTTGAGAGCGCTCAGCTGCGTCGCGCCCCGTCGTTTGACGCGGGCGATCGGGTGCGTGTCCACTTCCAGGTCGTGGAGGGCACCAGGCGCCGCACCCAGGTCTTCGAAGGCATCGTGATCAAGCGCCAGGGCCACGGCGTGCGCGAGACGTTCACGGTCCGCAAGCAGTCCTTCGGGGTGGGTGTCGAGCGCACGTTCCCGCTCCACTCGCCGAAGATCGAGCGGATCGAAGTGGCGGCCCGGGGCGATGTCCGGCGCGCGAAGCTCTACTACCTGCGCGGACGCGTCGGCAAGCGCGCCCGCGTCCGCGAGCGCCGCGACGTAAGACCCGAGGAGGCCGTCGAGCGTGGCCTGATCCACGACCCGAGTCTCGAGCAGGCGGTCGAAGAGCCGGATGTCGCATCCGCGTCCGAGGCACAGCGCCCTTCCGAAACCGAACCGGAGGCCGTGGCCCCTGACGCGAGTGCCTCGGACGCGGATGCGACCTCCGCGGTCGATGCGGACGCGACCTCCGAGGCGGAAGCCGAGCCCACAGCGGTGCAGGGAGCCGAGGAGCCTGAGGATGCGACTTCGGCCGTCGACGGCAAAGAGCAGGAGTGACGAAGGCCAAGAAGTCGGTCGCCGGGTCAGCCCTGGAGCTGATCCTGGTGGTCGTTGCCGCGCTTGGGCTGGCGCTCGCGATCCAGGCGTTCCTTGTCAAGCCGTACCGGATACCGAGCGGCTCAATGATTCCGACGCTGCAGATCAATCAGCGGATCCTCGTCAATCGGATCGGGACGCACTTCTCATCGCCGCACGTCGGTGACATTGTGGTCTTCCATCCGCCCAAGAACTACGCACAAGGCTGCGCCGACCAGGCGGAAGGCCAAGAGCAGACAGGCGCGCAAGCGGCGAAACCCTGTGGCGTGGCCCAGAGCAGCGAGTCCTCGGAGACGTTCGTCAAGCGGGTCGTCGGGCTGCCCGGCGACCGGATCGACATCATCAACGGGCACGTCTACCGCGACGGAGTCGCCGAGAAGGACCCCTACATCGAACCCTGCAACGGGCTGGGGGCGTGCAACTTCCCCGGCACGATCACCGTCCCTAAAGGCGACTACTACATGATGGGGGACAACCGTGGCGCCTCCGACGACAGCCGCTTCTGGGGTCCGATCCCGAAGGCGTGGATCATCGGCAAGGCGTTCTTCACCTACTGGCCACCCAGCAGGATCGGGTTCCTCTAAGGGGAACCACGGCGGATGTCCAGTTCGAAAGCCAAGGCACCGAGGTCCACTGTGAAATCAGTGATCGAGCTGATCGCGACGGTCGCGGTGGCGGTCGTGCTGGCGCTGCTGATCCAGGCGTTCATCGTCAAGCCCTACCGGATCCCGAGCCCTTCGATGGAACCGACCCTCTCGATCGGGCAGCGGATCCTGACCAATCGGCTGATCAACCATCCGAGCGTCGGGGACGTCGTCGTGTTCCACCCGCCCCACGGCGCCGATCCCGCCTCACCGGTGTGCGGCGATCCAAACCAGGGTGCCGGCCACTCGCAGGCGTGCGACGTCCCGACCACGCAGGAGTCGAGCCAGACGTTCGTCAAGCGCGTGGTCGCCGGCCCCGGCGACACGATCTACATCCTGAACGGCCACGTCTACCGCAACGGCGTGCGTGAGAAGGACCCCTACATCTACCAATGTGGGCCCGATCCTTCGTGCACTTTCCGCACTCCGATCAAGATTCCACCCGGCGACTACTTCATGATGGGCGACAACCGTGGCGCCTCGGACGACAGTCGCTTCTGGGGACCGGTCCCAGACAAATGGGTCATCGGTGTCGCCTTCTTCACCTACTGGCCGCCTGACCGGCTCGGGTTCCTCTGAGTCGAAGCCGCGAGCGCGGCGCGGCTCCCGCATGGCCCGCAAGCTGTTCAAGTTTGACCGTTCGCTTGGGGTGCGGTTCGTCGCCGGTGCCGACGAGGCGGGGCGAGGTTGCCTGGCGGGGCCGCTGGTCGCCGCGGCGGTGCTGTTCGACCTCGAGCGGATCGGTCCCGGCGAGGTTCGGGCACTCGGGGAGCTCAACGACTCAAAGCAACAGGACCCTGAGGCGCGCGCCGAGCTCTTCCCGGTGATCCTGCGCACGGCGGCGAAGGTGGTGATCGTCTCGAGATGCGCGCCCGGGATCGACGACCGCGGGCTGCACGTCACGAACCTGGCCGCTCTTCACGACGCCCTGAAAAGAGTCGCGTGCCCGGGCTGCATCTGTTTGAGCGACGGGTTCCCGGTAAGAGCGCTCGAGCACGACCAGCGGGCGGTGATCGGCGGCGACGCTCGGAGCGCCGCGATCGCGGCCGCGTCGGTGATCGCGAAGGAGACGCGCGACCGGTACATGCGCCGCGCCGACGCCGTGCACCCGGGCTGGGAGTTCGCCAGCCATGTGGGTTACTCGACGCCGGAGCACCGCGACGCGATCGAGCGGCTCGGGATCTCGCCGCTTCACCGCCGTTCGTTCGACTCCGCGGCGTATCAGCAGCTGGCGCTGGGCTAGCGCCTCGCCGTCACCCGTAGATGAACCGGCGCCACGCGTCCCCGGTGCCAAAGAGAGTGCGATCCGCGTAAACACTGGCAGTCGGCCTCACGGTGTCCTCAAACGGGTAGCCGCCGCCGATATTGAGGGTCCAGAACATAACGTTGCTGGGGCTGCCGGCGTTGCGCCGGTCCCTCGACACCAGTTGTGTGTTCCCCACCCCCAGAGTGATCGTGAAGAGTGGGCTCCCAGCGGCTGCGGGCACCGCCGGTGTCCTCAGGCTCGCGAACCAGCGGATCACGGACTGATGGATCGGGCCACAACACCCGGAGGCCAGGAGCTTGAGGTCATAGAGTGACGGGAGGCCCCAAGATCCGCCCAGCCCGGGCTCTCCGCCGGTCACAGAAGCAGCGCGCCCGGCTGCCACGTTGGAAGACCACGTCCGCTGCCACAGCCGCTCGGTGGTGCGGTCGAACATCATGTTTCGGAGCGACGGCTTGATGCGCGCCGTCTCCTCGCGAAAGTTGCTCTGCGCCTGAGCGTAAACGCGCTGCGCGGCGGCCCGTCTTGTCGCCTCGCTGTTGTCGGTCTGGTCCAGGATTCTCGCGATGTCGAGGACCGCGGCCTGCGCCTCGATCGTCTGCCAAAAGTCCACGAGCCCGACCACCTGGTCGCGGAGCGTCGAGGTGACGAATCGGGTGAGCTTCTCGAACGCCTCGCCGCAGTTGTCAATCAAGCTCGGAAACCGACCGACGCCCATCAGCGCCTGATGGATGCGCACCATGATCGTGCCTGCGGACCTCCCCTTCAGCGCCTCCGCGATCTCGGTCTTGAGCTCGCGGCTGAGCTCGACCTCCCGGTTGGAGTCGAGGCCGTCGTTCGCTGTGCCAATTTGTTCACCGACCTTGCTCCAGGCGTTCGTGATCGCCGCCAGGTTGTCGCCGAGCCCTTCCACGCTGTTCTGGCAGCTGAGCTGCGCCACACGCGCGTCGAGTTGATCGAGCCTCTGATTGATCCGAGTCAGCTGGGCACCGATCCGGTTCAAGGCTGCCTCAATCTCGAGCAGCCTCGGGAGCGACGCGTTCCCCAGGCCCAGCTGGATGAGGAGCTGCCCGAAGCTGTTGCCCGCGTTGCTGTTGGCGCCGTAGTTACCGAGCTTCTGGAGCACGAACAAGGCCGCCGAAGTGGCCTCGTCGGATTGCGAGGCAATCGGGTCCGCGCGGGCCGAAGCCGGCGCGGCAAGCACGCAACCCAAAAACGCCCCGGCCACCATGACTGCCACCACCCTGCGAATGTCGACCTCCAGTCTCATCGCGTCTGCCCCGGCCACCAACGCAGTGACGGCGGGAAATATCTCACCGAGGCTCCTCATTGTCAACGACGGTGAGCTCTTAGGCGCTCAGAACGCGCCTTCGAGATGTTCGAGCGCGACGAGTCGGTCACTCGCGTCGAATGTCACCCCGATCGCATCGCAGCGGATCTGCGGCGCGGGGGGCCGGTCGCGCCGCTCGTGTAGCCAGCTGATAGCGACTTTGCGCACCTGAGCTCGCTTTCGCGGGTGGATCGCCTCGAATGGCGTGCCAGCGCGGAATCCTGCTCGTCGCGTCTTCACCTCGCAGAACGCGATCGTGTGACCGTCAAAGGCGACGATGTCGAGCTCGCCCCAGCGTGTTCGGTAGTTCCGCTCGAGAATCCGAAAGCCCCGACGGCCGAGGTGCTCGGCAGCAACCTGTTCGCCTAGCTCTCCAAGACGGTGACGGCGGTCGCTGCTCATACTCATTTCGACGCTACGCCGGAACGCGTCACACGTGGGCGACGGCGCGGTCCAACACTGTGCAACGCGCCGACGTTTGCTTGAACAGAGTTGGCACATAGCGTCACCCACGTATGACGGCTTGCGACGTAGGGTCGCTGCCATGCTCGCTCGACTGGCAACGTTCGCGATCGACGGGGTCGACCCGAGGCAGGTGTGGGTCGAGGTCGACATTCGCTCCGGGCTCCCCGGCTTCACCGT
This sequence comes from Solirubrobacteraceae bacterium, assembly GCA_035511595.1. Lineage (GTDB taxonomy): Bacteria > Actinomycetota > Thermoleophilia > Solirubrobacterales > Solirubrobacteraceae > Palsa-465. The sequence goes on from DATKFF010000451.1 coordinate 6,460, forward strand.
CGTGGGGCTCGGCGACACGGCCGTAAGGGAGTCCCGCGACCGCGTCCGCGCCGCGATCCAGAACTCCGGCTTTAACTTCCCGAAGACCAGGATCACCGCCAATCTCGCGCCAGCGTTCCTGCGCAAGGTCGGGCCCGGGTTCGACGCCGCGCTCGCGCTCGGGGTACTCGCGGCGAGCGGCCAGGTCCCCGCTGAGGCGCT
>DATKFF010000452.1:0-4086 GCA_035511595.1 Solirubrobacteraceae bacterium
GACGCGCCTTCAGCTTGGCCCTCGCGCCACCGAGCATCCGCTCGCTTTGGTCAAGGCCAACCACATCGCAGCCGCGGGCGGCGAGTGCGAATGCCACCATCCCGGTGCCCGTCGCGACGTCGAGCACGCGCTCGCCCGGCTTCGGGTCGATCGCGTCCACCAGCGCTCGGCGCCAGCGCGGGTCCTGGCCGACGCTCATGACCGCTCCCATCCGGTCATACCGCGAAGGCAGGTCCGAGAACAGCTCGAGCGCGTGGCGCTTCCGGGGAGACTGCGCGCCGGGGCTCACCACGTCCTCATCCAAGGTGGACCTCCCCGGCCTCGAGCGTCACCTGGCCGCCGCCGGTGGCTACCACCAGCCGTCCGTCGCCGTCGACCCCGGAGGCTTCGCCGGCGCCACGCGCCCACCGGACCTGCCTGCCGAGCAGCGCGTCGCGGTCGCGAAGCGCCTCCAGGACGGCATCCGGCGGCGCCAGCACCCACCGCTCGAGTGTGTCGAGGAGCCGGGACAGCGTCGGTTCGACGGCCTCGACCGACAGGCCGAGCGTGCCCGCCCGGCCTTGCAGCTCGAGCGGCAGGTCCGCGTCGCGCACGGCGACGTTCAGGCCGATGCCGAGCACGGCCCAGTGCTCCTGCGGCCGCCCCTCGACCAGGATCCCGGCAACCTTGCGCCCGTCGAGCAGCACGTCGTTCGGCCACTTCACCCGGGCGCCCGCGCCGACCACCTCGGCGACCGCCACGCCGGCCGCCAGCGGCAGCAGCCGGGGAGGGTCACGCAGCAGCAGCGAGCAGAGGAGCGCGCGGCCCGGCGGTGCTGTCCAGGTCCGCCCCTGGCGTCCGCGCCCGGCGGACTGCTCGCGGGCCGTCACCATCGTCCCGTGGGGCGCGGCCCGCGCGGCCAGGGCACGCGCGCGCTCGTTGGTGGAACCGACCAGCCGGTAGTGGATCCTGGGGGTTCCGAGGCTCACTGGGCGTGGATCCGTAGCTCGTCGTCGACCTCGAGCCGGAGCCGGTGGGCGGCGTTTCCGTGGCTAACGGCGATCGCGAGCCGCCGGGAGGCGTCCTCGTAGGCCAGCAGCTGGCCCCGCTCGACGTCGGCGAACGTTCGGACGTAGTGGGCGACGTGCGACGCGCCCGACGCGGCCTCGACCCCGACCCGCTGACCGAGCTTCATCCCCAGCTCCGCGAGCTCCTCGTGGCCGGCGTTCAGCTGCACGTTCCCGAAGCGGTCGATGTAGACGGCGTTGGCGACCAGGCCGCCGTCCCGCAGACGCGGGCGCGGCAGCACCAGCCGGATCAGGGCGTCGGGGTCGCACGGCTCGCCTGCCTGCGCAAGCGGTAGGCCCCCCGCGAGCCGGGCGGCGACCGGCGAGAAGATGTCACGGCCGTGAAACGTGGCCGAGACGGGTTCGAGTCTGAACTTCGAGCGCGCGATGTCGACGGCCTCGACCACGCCCCCGGCTCGCTCGGCAGCAAGCGACAGCAGGCCGTTGTCGGGGCCGACCAGGACCCGGTCATCGGCCAGGCGCAGCGCGACCGCCCGGCGCTCGGCGCCGACGTCCGGGTCGACGACCGCAAGGTGCACTCCGACCGGCAGGTACGGGATCGCGCCCTCCAGGATCAGCGCGCCGGCACGGATGTCGTGGCGCTCGACGCCGTGGGTCAGATCGATGATGCGCGCTTGCGGGCAGAGGCTCGCGATCACCCCATGGCAGACGCCGACGAAGTCGTCGGTCAGCCCGTAATCCGACAGAAATGTGATCACCGGCCGGGAGCCATTCATCCGCCTGCTCATCTTTGCAGGCAGTGGTGGCCTCAGCGAGCGGTCGCGTCCCGCACCAGCGCGGCGATCAGCCCGTCGATGTCGTGCCGGCTCGCCTCGACGTCGGGCTCGAGGCCGTGCTCACGGAGCGCCGCGCTCGTGACGGGGCCGATGCTCACCCGGCGGGCGCGGGCGGTCGCCAGGTCGCCGGTCGCGGCGAGGAAGAAGGACACCGTCGAGGACGAGGTGAACGTCAGGTAGTCCGCGTCGGCGACCGCTACCAGCTGCTCGGCCGAGAGCGGCTCGGCGACCGTCTCATACAGGGCGAGGACGTCGACCTCGGCGCCCCGGGCGCGAAGCGCGTCGGACAGGACGTCGCGCGCCTGCGCGGCCCGGGCGATCAGGGCCCGGTTGACGGGCACGTCCGCGAGCGCCTCGACGAGTCCCTCGGCGACGAACCGGTCCGGGACCACGTCCGCGGTCACCCCGTGCTCCGCGAGCGCCGCCGCCGTGCCCGGACCGATCGCCGCGACCTGAATCCCCGCCAGCGCGCGCGCATCCCGTCCTGCGCGGACGAGCCGCTCGAACAGCACGCGAACCCCGTTCGGGCTGGTCAGGCAGAGCAGGTCGTAGCCGCCGAGGTCCGGCGCGGGACCGTCAATTCGGGCGATCCTGATCGCCGGTGCCTCGACGACCGCCGCGCCGAGCGCGCGCAGCCGCGAGGCAAGTTCGCTCGTCTGCGCGCGGGCGCGCGTGACCGCCACCGTCAGCCCTGCGAGCGGCCGCCGCTCGAGCCACTTCAGCTCCTCACGCAACGCGACCACCGGGCCGAACAGCGCGACCGCCGGGGCGGCCACCCCCTCCTCGGCCGCCTGCGCCGCGATCGTCTTGAGCGCGGCGGTCACGACCCGCTGACCGGCCATCGTCCCACGCTCGATCACGGCGGCGGGCTGGTCGGGGTCGCGCCCGGCGCTGATCAGCCGCGCGGTGATCGAGTCGAGCCGCCGCACGCCCATGTAGACCACCAGCGTCCCCGGGAACGCCGCCAGCGCGTCCCAGTCAAGCGCCGACTCGGGCTTGGCCGGGTCCTCGTGGCCGGTCACGAATGCGACCGCGCTCGCCAGCTCCCGATGCGTCACCGGAATCCCGGCGTACGCGGGCGCCGCGACGCCCGCGGTCACGCCCGGCACGACCTCGAACGGGATCCCCGCCGCCCGCAGCGCCTCGGCCTCCTCGCCCCCGCGGCCGAACACGAACGGGTCGCCGCCCTTGAGCCGGACCACTGTCCGTCCGCGGCGGCCGTGCTCGACGAGCAGCCGCTCGATCTCGGCCTGGGCGGTCGACTCGCCTCCGCCGCGCTTGCCGGCGTAGACGAGCTCGGCGTCCGGGCGCGCCCCGTCAAGTGCGCCCGCCGGGATCAGCCGGTCGTGGACGATCACGTCGGCGGCCGCGATCAGCTCCAGCGCGCGCGTCGTCAACAGCCCCGGGTCACCAGGGCCGGCCCCGACCAGGTACACGGTCACGCCTGAACCTCGCGCTCCGCGCGGGCGAGCAGCTCGCCGGCGCCGACGCTCAGCATCCGTCTGGCGAGCGCGTCACCGAGGCCGTCCCCGACGCCGGCCAGCCGGTCGCTGATCCATTCCGATCCGTCGGGAAGCCCGGCCCAGGCGACGAGCTCGAGCTTCCCTTCTTCGAGCACCCGGGCGTGCGCCCCCACCGGCGTGTTGCACGAGGCCTCGAGCGCGCGGACCAGCTCGCGCTCGGCGGCGACGCACGCGGTGGCGTCGGGATCGCTGATCGCCGCCAGCGCCGCAGGGTCGATCCGGTCGGGACGGGCCTCGATCGCCAGCGCGCCCTGGCCGGCGGCCGGGACGAGCCCCTCAAGCGCGCCGCCGATCGCTTCTGCGCGGCCGAGACGCACCAGCCCGGCGGCGGCGAGCACGAGTGCGTCCACCTCGCCGTCGGCGAGCTTGCGCAGCCGGGTGTCGACGTTGCCACGCACGGAAACCACGTCGAGATCATCGCGGGCCGCCCTGATCTGGGCGGTGCGGCGCAGGCTGCTCGTCCCCACCCGGGCGCCCGCGCCGAGCGACGCCAGCGACTCCGCGCCGCAGATTACGTCGCTGGGATCGGCGCGCTCGGGGATCGCCACCAGCGCAAGTCCCGCCGCCAGCTCAGCGGGCACGTCCTTCGCGGAGTGCACGGCGACGTCGATCTCGTCCCCGAGCAGCGCGCGCTCGAGCTCTGAGACCCAGCGCGACTTGTCGTCCAGGTCGGCCCCGCGGTCGCCGGCGGTCGTGATCCTCACGAGCTCCGTGTCGCCC
>DATKFF010000453.1:0-3705 GCA_035511595.1 Solirubrobacteraceae bacterium
GCGCCCGAGCCGGAACCCGAGCCGACGCCTCAAACCGCAAGTTGATAACGCGCCCGTGCCCCCCCGGACGTATGCTTCTTTAGGTATGACGCGCGCGCACAAGATCGTCAACCTGATCGGCGTCGCGCTTCCGTTCGTCGCGCTCGTCGTCGCGATCGCGCTGCTGTGGGACCGCGCGATCGGTCCGCTGGAGCTCGGGCTGCTGATCGGCAGCTACGTGATCACCTGCCTCGGCGTCACGCTCGGGTACCACCGGATGTTCACCCACCGCGCGTTCGAGGCCTCGCGCACCTTCCGCGCGCTGATCGCGGTGCTCGGGTCGATGGCGGTCGAGGGGTCGGTGATCACGTGGGTCGCGGACCACCGCAAGCATCACGCGTTCACCGACCAGGAGGGCGATCCGCACTCGCCGCACCTCGCGGGCCCCGGCTGGTGGGGGGCGATCAAGGGCCTCTGGCACGCGCACATCGGCTGGCTCTTTGAGACCGTCGGCACCTCGGACCGTGAGCGCTTCGCGCCCGACCTGGTCAAGGACCGGGCGCTGCGGATCGTGGACAAGCTCTTCTTCCTCTGGATCACCCTTAGCTTCGCGATCCCGTTCGCGCTCGGCTGGATCTTCGGCGGCGGGCTCGGCGCAGCGCTGACCGCGCTCCTCTGGGGCGGCTTCGTCCGCGTCTTTCTGCTCCACCACGTGACTTGGTCGATCAACTCGATCTGCCACTTCTTCGGGCGCAAGCGGTTCGACATCGAGGACGAGTCACGCAACGTGTTCTGGCTGGCGCCGCTGTCGATGGGCGAGGCGTGGCACCACAACCACCACGCGTTCCCGACCTCGGCCTTCCACGGCCTGCGGTGGTGGGAGCGGCTGACCGATCCGACCGGACTGGTGATCGCCGCGCTCGAGCGGCTCGGCGTGATCTGGAACGTCGTCCGGGTCAGCCCCGAGCGCCAGCTCGCCAAGACGGTCGGCGCCGCCGACCGGCAGCCGCCGGCCAAGACCGCCGCGCTCTCCGGCCAGGCGTAGCCGGCCGGCCTCGAAACGCCTCTCCGTACGGTTCGCTCCCTGTGACCGAGCTCTACGGCACGCGTGCGCTCGTCACCGGCGCCAGCAGCGGCCTTGGCCGGGCGATGGCCGAGGCGCTCGTGCGGGCGGGAGCCACGGTCGCGCTGACCAGCCGCGACCGCTCCCGAGCCGAATCCGTTGCGCGGGAGCTCGGCGAGCGCGCGCTCGGCGTGGAGCTCGACGTCCGTGACGAACGCTCGGTACAGGCCGCCGTCGCGGACGTCGCTGAGCGGCTCGGCGGACTCGACCTGCTCGTCAACAACGCGGGGATCGGGATGCGCACCGTCAACCCCCGCTTCCTCACCACCCCGCAGCCCTTCTGGCAGGTGTCCACGGAGGGCTTCCGCGACGTGATCGAGACGAAGATCACCGGCTCGTTCCTGGTAGCCCGCGCGGTCGTTCCGAGGATGCTCGAGGCCGGCGCCGGGCGCATCGTGATGATCTCGATGAACGAGCAGACGATGGTCCGCCGGGGCTTTGTGCCCTACGGCCCGGCGGGCGCCGGCGTGGAAGCGCTGGCGCGCGTGATGGCCGCCGACCTCGAGGACACCCCCGTGACGGTCAACATCCTGCTACCCGGCGGCGCCACCGCGACCGGCATGGTTCCCGACGATGCGCCCCCAGAGCTGAGTGCGAGATTGCTGGATCCCGCGGTCATGGGACCCCCGATCGTGTGGCTTGCCTCCGCGGACGCAGACGGGGTTCACGGCGAGCGGATCATCGCCGCCGACTTCGACGAGTGGCGCATGGCTCGAGCCTGAACTCGGGCGCCCCTCCCCGCCGACGCGGGCAAGGGTCATAATCAACCCTGGACCGGGGTCGTGTCTGCGATCGATCTCCGGAGGTCGAGGCGTTTAGCAGCAGGTTCATCCCGAGAGGTTCTTCGGAGCCCGAACCGGCTGCGCTCGAGGCGCAGCAGGAGCTCCTGATCAAGACCTTGCGGCGGGCGGGACGGTCGCCGGTGAGCTACGCGGAGCTGCGAGCGGCCGGGATCGAGCTCCCGGCGAGCGTCGTCTCCGAGCTCGAGCTGGCGGGGGTGCAGATCGAGCGCTGCTACGGCGGCGCCGGCGGACAGCGGCGCGTGGTCGGCGTGCGCCTCGCCGAGCCCCTCCCGAAGCCCGAGCAAGAGCCCGACCCCGAACCGGCATCCAAGCCTTCGCCCATCGCGGCGACACCACCGCCTGGGTGGAGGGCCGTCCATGTTTACCGCCCGCGGGCGCCGAGTATGCGGCTGCTCGTTTCGCTCGCTGTCGCCGCCGCCGTCGTGATCGTCGGCGTGCTCGCGCTCACGGGCCTGAGCGGGGGCTCCACGCACGCGCGGCACGCCGCCGCGCAAAGACGAGCCCGCGCCAGCCCGCGACTCGCTGCCACGAGCTCTCCGAGCACCCATCGCCCAACCCCCACGACGCCGGTCCCGCCGACGCCCGTCTCGCCGGCGCTCGCGACGCAGCTCGAGTCCCAGGGCCACGCGCTGCTTGACTCGGGCCAGTACGTCAGCGCGATCCCCGTCCTCCGTCGCGCCGTTGCCGCGACGGGCGAGCAGAGCAACGCCTGCCTCGAGCCGACCGGCGTGACCTGCTTGACATACGCCTATGCGCTCTATGACCTCGGCCGTGCGCTGCGGCTGAGCGGCAACCCGGCCGCGGCCGTCCCGATCCTCGAGGCCCGGCTGCAGATCGACAACCAGCGCCCGACGGTTGCCGCCGAGCTCCAGCTCGCGCGCGAGCGGGGCGCCTGACGCTAACCGGCTTCGAGCGGCGCCATCGTCAGGCCCGCCTCGTCGAGGCGCTGCCAGTACTGCTCGGCATCCTCGCGGGGACCGCTCCAGACGATCGCCTGGCCGGTGTTGTGAATCCGATCCGCGAACCGGTAGCCGTCCGCAAGCGTGACGCCGGGGATCACCCTCGCCAGCGTCTCGGCGACGTGGTCGAAGGTGTTGAAGTCGTCGTTGAGGACGATCACCCGCCACAGCCCGCCCGACCGGGTGCCCGGTCCGCCCACGCGGGGCAGCTCAACGATCTGGGCCATCTGCGCTCAGGTTACCGGCGGCGTCGCGGCCGGCGCGAGCGCCTCGGCCCGCTTCCGCCAGTACCGCTCGAGCCCCGCGTAGAGCTGCTCCGGCGGCGCCGCCTGGGTGTATGCGGGGTGCATCCCGGGGTCGCTGTGGGCTTCGATCTCGGCCTCGATCCCGGCGATGAACTCGTCACGATCCTGCTCACGTGCCCGCTCGGCCCAGTCGTCCAGCCGGGCGGACAGCTGGCCCAGCTGTGCATCGACGTCCTCATAGGCGCCGAAGTGCGTGATCGCCACGCGCTCCGGGCTCCAGGCGCGGATCCGATCGATCGACTCGTGCCACGCCTCGATGTCGATGTCGGGGGGCGGCGTCGGGGGGACGGTCAGCGAGCCGGGCGTGATCCGGACGCCGCCGACATCCCCCGCGAACGCCGTTCCGTCGTGGAGATACGACACGTGGTGGGAGGCATGACCCGGCATGTACGCGACCTCGAACGCGCCGTCGATCACCCGCTCGCCGCCGCGGAGCACCCTGACGTTGCGCTCCGGAACCGGGACCGTCTCCCCCCACAGCCGCTCCATGTCCCCGCCGTAGAGCCGGCGGGCGCTCTCGAGCAGCCGGGATGGGT
>DATKFF010000454.1:0-2175 GCA_035511595.1 Solirubrobacteraceae bacterium
GTGCCGATACCGCCTCTCGGAACAGTCGCCGTTGCTCGTCGACATCGCTGTCGACCGGAAGTGCCGATTGTCGCAGGATCGCGTCAATGGTCTGTTTCTGCTCGGTGCTCATAGAGGGTCTCCTCGGCTTCTAAACGGACGCCGGCTGCCGCAGCGCGCCCCCGAGATTTGCGAGCACGCCGACTACTACGTCACCGCTTACATACACGTCGTAGAGCTCGCGGTGCATGTCGGAGAACGCCGTCCCGTAGTTCTCGACGGGCTTCGCGACGTCGTCGGGCGCATGGTAGGTCACTCCAACAGACTCGTCGACGAACACTCCGTCCGGGTTGAACGTGGCTTTCCACCCCGGGATGTCCTTGACCTCGGCCATCGCGTAGGCCTGGCGTACGAACTCCTCGTTTGTCATGTCGTTCCTTTCACGCCTATCTGACTGCTCAGTTGGCGAGCGTGCCGTCGAAGTCGATGGTGGCGTGTGTGCCGTCGCAGAACGGCTTGTTAGACGAGCCGCCGCAGCGGCAGAGGGCCACGGGGTCGGGGTGTTCGATCACGTGTCCGTCGGGTGCTGTGATGGTCATCGGCCCGGACACGATGTTCGGGCCGTTTTCGCTCGGGGTGATGTTGACCTCGGGCATCTGGTGCCTCCTATGCGACTTTGATCGTGTTGTTGATGGGTAGCTGGCGGATCCGGGTACCGGTCAAAGCCGCAATCGCATTCGCCAGTGTTGGTGCGACCAGGGGGACGCTGACTTCGCCGACCCCCGTCGGCGGCTCGGTCGACTCGATCAAATGCACGTCGATCTGCGGGACCGACCGCATGCGCATGACCGGGTAGCGGTCAAAGTTCTGGGTGACGATCTCGCCCCCGTCACCGATCACGATCTCGCCCCACGCTGCGGCGCTCAGGCCCCACAGAATCCCGCCTTCCACCTGCGCGCGGATCAGATCGGGGTTGACGTGTCTACCGCAGTCGAGGGCGAAGATGACCCGATCGACGTGGACGCGGCCGCGCGCGTCGAGCGACACCTCCGTGACCTGGGCGCTGTGGCCCAGGAAGTCGGAGCTTGTGATCCCGCGTGCCTTGCCGTCGGGCAGGGCCGATCCCCAGCCGGCGCGGTCGGCCACGAGCTCGAGAACCCGCAACGTGCGCGGGCTGTCCGCGAGCATCCCTCGCCGCAGATCGACGGGATCGCGGCCCGCGGCGATCGCGAGCTCGTCGATCGCCGACTCCCGCGCGAACTCGGTGTGCGAGTTGCCGACCGAACGCCACACCATCGTTGGGATCCGCGACTCGAAGTTGGTCGACTCGAGACGGAAGTTCTCGACGGCGTAGGGCGGGTCGACCGCGCCCGTGGTCGTGAAGAAATCGATGCCGTTGGTGAACATGACGTCTCGGACGAATGGCAAATTCACCGATGTCGGTTCGGCCACGATCTGCTGGTGCCAGGCGGTGAGGCGTCCGTCAGCGTCGGCTCCGGCCCTGACTCGGTGAACGGCCATCGCGCGGTAACGGCCGACCTTGAACTCCTCCTCGCGCAGCGACTGCACCTTGATCGGATGCTTCCAGTCGAGCGCTCGGGCGACCTCGACGGCCTCGGCCGTGGGGTCGTGTTCGGCGCTTGAATGGAGCCCGAACGATCCGCCGGCGAAGCTGATGTGCACCTCGACCTGCTCCTTGTCGATGCCGGCGATCGAGGAGGCATTCATCTTCACGTACTCGGGTCCCTCGCTCCCCACCCACACGTCGAGCACGCCGTCGTCTCGCATCCGGCACGCCGCATTGTTCGGCTCCATCGGGGCGTGAGCCAGGTACGGCAACACGTACGTCGCGTCGATCGTCGAGGCGGCGCCGGCCAGTGCATGGTCTACGTCGCCGTCGTCCCGGGCGGTCACAGCCTTCTCACCCGACTCGAGCAACCGAAGGTGCTCCGCGAGCAGGTCGGCCGTGCTCCGCCGTTCGGCGTCCGTGTCGTCCCACTCCACGACCAGAGCCCGGAGCCCACGCTGCGCGTCGGCGACGGTCTCGGCAACCACCGCGACGCCCTCGTTGATCGGAACAACCGCGGTCACGCCAGGTTCCGCCAGCGCTGCCTGGTCATCGACCGAGGCGACCGTGGCGTGGAACCTCGGCGGATGCAGCACCACCGCCGTCAGCATCTCCGGAAGGCTGAGGTC
>DATKFF010000455.1:0-3544 GCA_035511595.1 Solirubrobacteraceae bacterium
GGGATGGCGCTGTGGTGGCTGATCATCACCCCGCTCCCGAGCGACCGGCGTGAGACGGGCATGGTGCGGCTTGCCTACCTCGGTTTCTCCCGGCTCGCCAGCGCCGGCGTGTGCCTGCCGCTCACGTGGCTCAGCACGAGCCTCTACTCGCTGTACGCGACCGCTCCCCACGCCTACGGGATGACCGCCGTGACCGATCAGCGCCTGGCGGGCGCGGCGATGTGCCTAATCGAGTTCCTCGTGTTCGGGATCGGCGTGGCGGTCGTGTTCGTCGACGCCCTCGGTCGCGACGAGCGCGCCCAGGCGCTCGGCGAGCTGGCGTCCTCGCACTAGCTCGCGAGCCAGTAGTCGACCCACTGCTCGCGGGTGGCTCCGACGCGGTCATAGACGGCCTGCGCCCTTGAGTTGTCCAGCGCCGTCTGCCACGTCAGCCGTCGCGCGCCCCGAGCGGCGCACAGGCCGCGGCAGGCCTCGATCAGCCGGTCGGCGTGGCCCTGTCCGCGAGCGGACTCGGCGACGAACAGGTCGTTCATCACGCCGATCCGCGCGGCATCGGTGGTCGACCAGCTCCAGTACACCGTCGCGAAGCCCACGGCCGTGCCGTCGGGCTCACGCGCGATCAACTGGACGCCTTCGCGCTCTTGATCGGCGATCAGCGACCGCGCGAGCGTGATCAGCTCCGCGTCGCTCGGAGACGCATCGTAGAAATCGCAGTACGCGCGCACGAGCGGCAGTAGATCGGCCAGGTCGTCCGAGCCGACCGGCGCGATTCGCGCGCCGCTCACGCGGCGACCGCGTCGTCCGCGTCCTCACGCTTGGCGAATGCGTACGGATGCCGGAAGGCCGCGAGCGCGTCGCCGGGCGCGACCTCGAGCTTGAACGACCCACCCGACCGCTCGTCCTGGACGTCGATCCAGACCCGGTCCGACTCCGGGCTCCAGAGCAGCCTCACGACGATGCCGTCATTGCTGCGTCGATCCAACTCCCTGATTTCGATCTCAGCTGTGTTTGACATGAGCTACTCCTTTCGCCCCGTTGGTGTCTGCAAGGTAAGACGCCGCGCGGACGCGAACCTAATCGCGACGTTCCAGCGCCCTGCGAAGTCCGCGAGAAAAGCGCCGTTACGCCGTCAGGCGCCGTGGCACTTCTTGAACTTCTTGCCCGACCCGCACCAGCACGGGTCGTTGCGGCCGACCTGCTGGCTCTCGTCGACGCGGCGCTGCTCGACGTGGGGCAGCAGCGGCTCGGGGTCTCCCCCGTTTCCCTCGACCGCCTCGGCGACGCCGCCGGCCGCCGCGGCCATCGCGAGCGCGCCCTGCGCCTGGCCGGCGCCGCCCGAATATGTCACGCGGCCGCCGCCGGTCGGCGAGCTGGCCGCGGCGCTCGGGCGCCGCGGCGGCGCCGGCGCCTGGATCGGCTGGCCGTTCTCGTCCATCGGAGTGACCTCGACGTGGAAGATCATCTGCGCGAAGTCGGTCCAGATGCTGTTCATCAGGTCACGGAACAGCTCGAACGCCTCGTTCTTGTAAGCCACGAGCGGCTCGATCTGGGCGAACCCGCGCAGGTGGATGCCCTCACGCAGGTAGTCCATGTCGTAGAGGTGCTCGCGCCAGCGCTGGTCGATGATCTGGAGCAGCAGGAAGCGCTCCAGCGCGCGCATCAGCTCATCGCCGAGCTGCTGCTCGCGGCCCTCGTACTGGGCCGTCGCCTCCTCTTGGAGGACCCTGATCAGCTCCTCGCGGTCGGCCGTCTCCGGGTCGATGTCGGCGACCTCCTGGGAGGGCGGGAAGATCTCCTGCACGCGTCTGAGCAGCCCCTCGACGTCCCAGTCCTCAATGAAATCGCCGGCCGTGTACTCCTCGACCAGGCGCTCGATCAGGCTCCCGACCTCCTCGCGGGCGGCGTCGCTCATGTCGCGCCCCTCGAGGATCTCGTCGCGGTAGCTGTAGATCACCTCGCGCTGCTGGTTCAGCACGTCGTCGTACTCGAGGGTGTGCTTGCGCATCAGGAAGTGCTGTTCCTCTACCTTGCGCTGGGCCTTCTCGATCTGCTTGGACAGCATCCCGGCCTCGATCGGCTCCTCGTTGCCCTCCTCGTCGGTCGTGCCCAGGCGGTCGAGGATCTTGTAGATCCGCTCCCCCGCGAACAGGCGCACGAGGTCGTCCTGCGCCGAGAGGAAGAAGCGTGACTCGCCCGGGTCGCCCTGGCGGCCCGAACGGCCGCGGAGCTGGTTGTCGATCCGGCGGGACTCGTGACGTTCGGTGCCGAGGATGAACAGCCCGCCGGCCTCGAGCACCTGTTCGCGGGCCGCCTCGACGCGGCGCTCGATCTCCGGGAAGACCTTCTCGTAATGCTGCTCGTAGTCGGGATCGCCGGGCTGCAGCCCGAGCTTCGCGAGCTCCAGCTGGCTCAGGTGCTCGGGGTTGCCGCCGAGCTTGATGTCGACCCCGCGGCCGGCCATGTTCGTCGCGATCGTGACCGCGCCCGGCGCGCCGGCCTCCGCGACCGTCTCGCCCTCACGCTCGGCGTGCTCGGGCTTCGCGTTGAGGACCGTGTGCGGGATTCCGCGGCGCTTGAGATGGCCCGACAGCAGCTCTGAGACCTCGACCGAGATCGTCCCGACGAGGACCGGCTGGCCGTTCTTGTGGCGGACCTCGATCTCCCTGGCCACGGCCGACCACTTGCCGTCCTTTGTCTTGTAGACCTGGTCGTTGTGGTCGCCGCGGACCATCGGCCGGTTGGTCGGGATCTGCACGACCGGCAGCTCGTAGATCTTCATGAACTCGGTCGCCTCGGTCAGCGCCGTGCCGGTCATGCCCGCGAGCTTGTCGTACATCCGGAAGTAGTTCTGCAGCGTGATCGTGGCGAGCGTCTGGTTCTCCTCCTGGATCCGGACGCCCTCCTTGGCCTCGACCGCCTGGTGGAGACCCTCGGACCAGCGCCGCCCTTCGAGGATCCGGCCGGTGAACTCGTCGACGATCTTGACCTCGTCGTCGATCACCGCGTAGTCGACGTCTCGTTTGAACAGCGATTCCGCCTTGAGCGACTGGATCAGGTGATTGACGAGCGGGCCGTTCTCGGCGCGGTACAGGTGGTCGATCCCCAGGAACCGCTCCGCCTTGGCCACGCCCTGCTCCGTGATCGAGACCGTCTTGTGCTTCTCGTCGAACTCGTAGTCGAAGTCGGCGACGAACTCCTTCTTGGAGCGCGGGTCCATGCCCTCCGGGGTCTTACCCGGCTGGAGCTGGCGCGCAAGCCGCGCGAAGTTCACATACAGCTCGGCCGCCTGCTCCGGAGCACCTGAGATGATCAGCGGCGTCCGCGCCTCGTCGATCAGGATGTTGTCGACCTCGTCGACGATCGCGTAGGTGTGGTACGGCGACTGGCCCTCGTCGGGCTTCGGCCGACCCCCGTTCTGGACCTTCTCCTCGAGCGTCGTGGCCATGTTGTCCCGCAGGTAGTCAAACCCGAACTCGGAGTTGGTTCCGTAGGTCACATCGGCGGCGTAGGAGTCTCGCTTCTCCTCATAGGGCTGCATGTTCTG
>DATKFF010000456.1:0-2696 GCA_035511595.1 Solirubrobacteraceae bacterium
GCGCTGCGCGTCGATGAGCGCCTGATCGATCCTCGCGGTGCCCCAGCCTGGATCTCGCTCGTCCTCGCCCCTCCCGGCATAAGGTTGCCGTTCGACGACCTTGCGGTCCAGCAAGCGCGCCGCCTCGTGCTCAGCCGGCAGCCACTGGCCGCAGTTTCCACGCTCCTGCGCGACGACTCGCACTTCGAGGGCGCGATCACGGTCGCCCGCTCGGCCGACGACCAGAGGTGGCTGCGGGAAGACCCATTCGCGCGGATCTTTCCTGGCACGTTGCTCGCGGTGGAGGAGGGGATCCTCGGCTCGGTGCCCGCGCCCACGGGACCGACGATCGAGCGCTACGGCAGCGGCAACCCCTGGCCGTGGGACAGCTTCAGCTAACGCCGACTGCTCGAACAAAGACGCAGCCCGACGTCTTCGTTGCACTGCTTCTTGCGATGATCTTCTTCATCTGGAAGGGGGGCTGAGGTGGCCGTCGCGCTTGTGGCGGGAGGCGTCGCGATTGCAGCCGCCGATCTGTGCCTGGCCGTCGTCTCCTGGCGGGGCCGAAGCGTGCTCCCCGGGCTGCTCGGCCTAGCGGGGATCACGCTCGTCGCGTTCGCGATCGCCTCGGGCACGACCAGCAGCGTCGGCGAGGGTTGCCTGGCGATCGCGGTCATCCTCACAGTCGTCGGCGGAGCGCTCTACGCCATCGGCCGCGTGTTCGAACGGCTGCTCGACGACGAACCCGAGACGGGTGACGGAGACGTCGCACAACGCTGATCGGTCTTGCGGGCTTTGCTCAGTACGGTGGGCCCTTGCCTACCCGACGCGTTCGCTTGCGTCTCCGGCTGGTGTCCAATCCGCGCCGGTGTGTTGACGGAAGGCGTCCAGCGCGGCGTCGAGCGTGGGGAAGAAGTGGGCGGGGTCTAGGGGGCCGATGAGCTCGTAGCGCTCGAGCTTGTCGCGGACGGGATCCTTGAGCTCGGCGAAGACCAGGGATGTACCGGCGGCGTTGAGCTCTTTGTCGAGGTCGGCCAGCATGTCGGCGGCGGTGGTGTCGACGTCGGTGATCGGCTCGGCCGCGATCACGATCCACCGGGGTGGCGGCTGGGCAGCGGCCAGGGCACGGATCTCGTCCCGGAAGGTCCGGGCGTTGGCGAAGAACACGGGCGCGTCGAACCGGAAGATCACGAGTCCCGGAAGTTCCTCGGCGTCGGGGTGCAGCCGCACGTCGTGCTGCCCGCGTAGGCCCGGTACCCGGCCGAGGGTGGTCTGGTAGGGCCGCCAGGCTCGGCGGAAGACGTTGAAGATCGAGAACGCAACGGCGACGGCGATCCCCTGGAGGACGCCCAGCAGAGCGACGCCGAGAAAGGCTGTGATCGAGAGCAGGAACTCGACTCGCCGCTGATGCCACAGACGGACGGTCCCGGGGATGTCGGCCAGCGACAGCGATGCGGCGATCACGACCGCGGCGAGTGTGGGGTTGGGGAGGTTCTTCAGCAGGCCGGGCACGAGCACGAGCATCAGCACGATCAGTCCCGCGCCGACCACGCCGGTGAGCTGCGTTTTGGCGCCGGATTGTTCGGCCACGGCGGTCCGGGAGCCGCTCGTGCTGACCGGGAAGCCCTGGAAGAACCCGGCGGCGATGTTCGCGGCGCCGATCCCGATCATCTCGCCGTTGCCATTGACCTCCTGCCCGGTGCGCGCCGCGAAGGCGGAAGCCGTCGAGATGGTGTCGGTAAGGGCGACCAGGGAGATGCCCAGCGCCCCGGCGACGAGCAGCGGCAGATCGGATACGGGGCTGGGCCACGTCAGCGGTGGGAAGCCCTTCGGCAGGCTGCCTACGAGCGAGACGCCGTGGTCGGACAAGTTGAACGCCGACGCGGCGCCGATCGCCACTACGACCGCGACCAGCACGGCAGGGACGCGCGGCAGCCAGCGCCCGAGCGCGAGGATCAGCCCCAGGCTGACCAGCCCGATGGCGACGGCGGAACCCACCGTCTCGCCGTGGGCGAGCCCATGCAGGAACGCGTGGACCTCGTGGATCAGCCCGTTCGCGTTGGTCGAGAACCCGAACAGCTTCGGCAGCTGTCCGATGAGGATCGTCAGGGCCAGGCCGTTCATGTAGCCGATCTGGGTCGGCTTGGAGAGCAGGTCGGCGACGAACCCGAGCTTGGCGATCCCGGCCGCAATCATGATCGCCCCGGTGATCAGCGCCAGCATCGAGGCGAGCGCGATGGCCCGCTCGGGGCTGCCGTTCGAGCCGACGATCGGCAGGATGGTCGCCGCGATCATCGGGCCAAGCGACGAGTCCGGACCGAGCACCAGAAGCCGCGAGGGGCCGAACAGGGCGTAGCCAAGCAGGCACAGGATCGTGGTGTAGAGGCCGGTGATCGCGGGAAGTCCGGCGAGCTCGGCGTAGGCCATCCCCTGCGGCACGAGCAGCGTGGTCAGGACAATGCCCGCCACCACGTCCTGACGCAGCCACGAGCCCTGATAGCTCCTCAAGGCGCGCAGGCCGGGGAGCGAGCTCGGCCTCACGACCGTCGCACTCGCCTAGGAACCCGCAACCGACCAGGGCGTGGCGGTGGCCGTGACCATCTCAGCCATCGGCCTGAACCGGCGCCCCGCCGGCGCTCTGCCCTGCTTGGTCCTCCTTCTCGCCACGCGCGCGCTCGTCGGCCTGCCGTGCCTCGAGCGCCCGGGCGAACGGGTCG
>DATKFF010000457.1:0-4476 GCA_035511595.1 Solirubrobacteraceae bacterium
AAACGCTCCGACGGCGAGCAGCACAGCGGCGCTGGCGAGGATCCGTTTCATTTTCCGGTCGGAACCTCGCTGAGGGTGCAGGGGAAGCCCGACGGAAGCGGCGGCGCCGCGCTGGTGCCGGGCGTCGGCCCGCGCTCCATCGAGCCGGGGCAGCGGTCGCCCTGGCCGGTCGTCAGCGCGCCGGAGGCGAACGCCGCGCGACCGGAGGGATCGGTCAGCAGGTTGCTGAGCGGGCTCGAGCCGAGGATGTTGAGGACGCCGTTCTGGATCGAGCCGAGCCCGACGACCAGCGCGATCCGGCTGGCGGCGCCGTTGGCGTCGTAGACGCCCGGATGCGAATACCCCTCGAACCAGCCGGTCAGGTCGGGCGCGTACGGGCGGGCCACCGCGAGCTCGGGAACGGCCTGCCTGAGCGCGGGCGTCGATTCGGTGAACGAGCCGGGGCGCTTGGCGCCGTCGGCGTAGACGAGCGGCTCTCCGAACTGGCCGGCGACCGTCGCCTGCGCGAGCGGGACCGAGAGCTGGTTGAGCTCGATTAGGTCGTTGTTCGCGCCTGGCCGGCTGATGATGTTCGCGAGGTTGCGGATCGTCGGCACCGAATCGACCGCCAGCGGGCGCAGCTGCACGAGCAGCCTCTGCAGCTTCGGTGCCACCGGGCGTGAGGCGTTGATCAGCCCGGTCAGGTCGCCGAGCGCGTTTCGCAGGTTCACGAAGGTGGTGTTCGTCAGACGCATGAACGGCGGCAGCCGCTGCACCGACTGGCCGAGCGCGACCTGCTGGCTGGCCAGCGCGGAGAAGGTCGTCGAGAGGTGCGAGACGAGGCCGCTGAGGTCGCTCTGGCGCTGGGAGAGATCGGTGACGAGGTTGCTCGAGTTGACGACGAACTTCGTGAACTTGGAGGTGTCACGGTTGAGCTCGGCGAACAGCTCGCTGCTGGTGGCGAGTGCCGGGTTCAGGTACTCCCACGCGAGCTGGGCCATCCGGCCCTTGCCCGCATACTCGGAGGCCGAGCCCTGAAAGACATTCTGGAGGCCCTTGCGGGTCGGGCCGTTGAGCGTGTTGAACAGCTCGTCGAGGTCCACGACGTTGGTCGTGCCGCTCGTGCCGATCACGCCGCCGGTGGGGATCGCGGGCGCGTTCGACGGCCCGAGCTGGAGGTCGACGTAGCGGTTCGCGATGCCCGACAGCGACGCCTGGCGGATCGTGGCATGCGTGCCCTGCCGCAACGGCGTGTAGTTGCTCAGGCTGAGCGTCAGGTCCGCCTGGCCGGTTCGGGTGAGCGCGATGTTCGAAACCGTGCCGATGGCGTTTCCGCCGACCTCGACCTGGTCGCCGGAGACGATCTGCCCCGCGTCCGAGAAGATCGCGTTGACCTTGTAGCTGGATCCGCCTGAGAGCAGGACGACGACGACCGCGACCACCGCGATCCCAAGCGCCGCCAGGGCGGCCAGCCTCCCGATCACAGATGAGTTGCGCACCGCCGCGACCTAGCCAATCCTTGTCCTCCCTCTGGGACTGATGACTCCCCTGCACGAAGTCAGCGGCTCCCCTGCTTAGAAGCCGGTCTGCGACGCTACCAAGTGCCCAATCTCACTGTCAATTTGGAACCGTCGCGCCAAATCGGGCGTCGGCGGCGGAGAACGGGGCGTTTACGGCCCGCGGAGACGGAGAGGTACCCGGGGCGGGACTCGAACCCGCAAGCTCTTTCGGAGCAGCACGTTTTAAGCGCGCGGACTTTGCCAGTTTGTCTACCCGGGCTCGGGCGGAATGTTAGATCGCCTTCGAGACAAACCCGACCCCCTTCGCGCGGGGCCTCGTACAGAGGTGCGATCGCGCCACGACCGCAACTAATCCGCTGCTACGGTGTCGGAGCCACTGAGGATCGTCAGCTTCGGGATTTTGGTCCTCCGAGCCACTCCGGATGGAAGTCTCTGCTCTCAGATACTCGGCTGGGATCGGGTTGCACGGGCGCTCGCCGCTGCTGCGTCTGCAATCCGACGAGCGCCTGATCTCGCTGATCCGCCGCGGCAATACGTCCGCGTTCGAGGTGCTGGTGTCCCGCTACCACTCGCGGCTGCTGGCCTTCTGTCGCCACCTGCTCGGCTCACGTGAGGACGCCGAAGACATCCTCCAGGAGGTCTTCGCCGCGTCGTTCAACGCGATCCTCGCCGACAACCGACCGATCAACGTCCGCCCCTGGCTGTACCGGATCGCGCGCAACCGCAGCCTCAACCACCTGCGACGCAGCCAGGCGATCGGCGTCGACTCGATGGACGTCCACTTCTCCGAGAACGGCGCGAGCACCGCGGACAAGGTCCACGACCGTGAGCAGTTCCGGATGCTCGTCGGAGACATCCAGGGCCTCCCGGAGACGCAGCGCACCGCGCTGGTGCTGCGGGAGATGGATGCGCTCTCCTACGACCAGATCGCCGAGGCGATGGACACCACCGTCCCGGGCGTCAAGTCGTTGCTCGTGCGCGCGCGAATCTCGCTCGCCGAGGCCGCCGAGGCACGAACCTTGTCGTGCGAGGACGTGCGCATCGAGCTCGCCGAAGTGGCCGAGGGCCTGCGCAAGCGGCCCGGGCCGCTGGTTCGCCGGCACCTGCGCTCGTGCCGGCGCTGCTCGAGCTTCCAGGGACAGCTGAAGCACACCAACAAGGCGCTAGCGGCGCTGCTGCCGATCGGCCCGCTCGCCCTCCTCAAGCAGTTCGCGATCATCCACCTCGGCCACTCCGCCGGGACCGGGTCGGGCGCAACCGCCGCGGGCGCGACCGGCGCCGGCGCCGGCGCGACCGCCACAGGTGCCGCCGCCGGGCAGGCGGCCTGCGTGGCCGGGTCCGCCGGAGGCGCGGCGCTCGGTGGCGCCGGCGGCGTCATCTCCGCGGGCGCGGGCGCGATCGCCACCAAGGCGGCCGGCGCGCTCGCCGCCGCAGCGCTCGTCACAGCGGGTGCGGTCGAGGCCTCGCACACCGTGCATCACGTCCACCGTCCGATCGCGTCCGTCCAGTCCCAGCCCGCGACGCCCGTCCCGGCGTCCCCGGCGCGGGCGCTCGGCCCCGACGAGCACCTCGTCTCGGTCACCCACCGCCGCACCGTCAAGACCAAGCTCGCCGCAGCGAAGGCGTCTGACAAGACCGGCGCCCACTCGGCCTCGAAGCTCGCCGCCGCCTCCGCTACCGCCAAGCCCTCGAGCGACAAGACCGCAGCGTCCAAACACACAAAGGCGCCGGCTACGGACCCCGCACGCGTGCAGACGCAGACCGATCCGACCGTACTCGCGTCGCCGGCGGGCGGCTCGAGCACCGGCACGAGCGCCAGCGGAACCGGGAGCACCGCCGCCGCCCCCTCCTCGAGCGCCGACGGGACGAGCGGCAGCTCGAGCGGGACCACGGGACCCAGTGGCCCGACCGGCCCGACGGGCTCGACCACGGGCGGCTCTACCCCGCCGCCGAGCCCCGCACCCACGACCAGCACGGGCAGCGGAGCGTTGTCTGGTGGCCCATCCGGCACCACCGGCCCGACCGGGTCGAGCTGGGGCACAACGACCGATCCGGGCACGACCGACCCCGCCGCGACCGACCCGGGCGCGACCGATCCGGGCACGACCGACGCCGGCACCGTCGCCGGGGACTTCTCCGCGCCCGGTCCCTAACCGGGCGTGATCGACCTCGACCAGTTCCAGGCCGTCGACATGCGCGTCGGGCGGATCGTCGCGGTCGACGAGTTCCCCGAGGCACGCGTACCCGCGTGGAAGCTGACGATCGACTTCGGGGACGAGATCGGGGTCAAGCGATCCTCGGCCCAGATCACCAACTACCCGCGTGAGCAGCTCGAGGACACGCTCGTGATCGGCGTCGTCAACTTCCCGCCGCGCCAGATCGGGCCGTTCCGCTCCGAGGTCCTAGTGCTCGGAGCGCTCGACGACGAGCTCGGCGTGGTCCTGCTACGCCCGGACCAGGACGCCGCCGTCGGGTCGCGGATCGGCTGACGCCGGGGGATCACGGCCCGGGCTGGGCGCGGAGGCTCACGGGCGCCCGTCGCCGTAGACGGCCATCAGCCGGTCGTAGTAGCGGTCCTCCCCCAACTCTTCGCGCGCGCGCGCGAGGACCCCGTCGCCGATCGCGTCGCGCTCACCCGCGCTCATCGACCAGATGGTCCTGAGCGCCCGCGTCCACGCCTCGGCGTCATCGGCGCTCACCAGCGCGTCGCGCGAGACCAGCTCCGGCAACCCGCCGCGGCCGCTGGCGAGCGCGGGGACCCCGGCGGCGTGGGCCTCCAGCACGGCGTAGCCGAGCGGCTCCTCCCAGCGCGACGGGACAAGCGCGACCGCCGCTCCGCGCCGCAGCTCCGCGAGCGCGTCCCCCGCTAGCCGTCCGGTGAAAGTGACCTCGCCACCGGCGGCGAGCTTCCGCAGGCGCGGCTCGTCGGGACCCTCGCCCGCGATCACGAGCGGGACGCCCGCGGCACGGGCCGCGA
>DATKFF010000458.1:0-4795 GCA_035511595.1 Solirubrobacteraceae bacterium
GTCATCAACCCGGCCCTGGCGTCCACGGCGATCGGTGTGGTCCCGCCCCAGCGCAGCGGGATGGCCAGCGGGATCAACAACACCTTCCGCCAGGTCGGAATCGCCACAGGGATCGCCGCTCTCGGCGCGCTGTTCGAGAGCACGATCACGCACCAGCTGACGCCGCGGCTGGTCGGGACCCCGGCCGCCGGGCGCGCTGCCTCGATCGCGCATGCCGTGGCCGCGGGCGGCACGCAGCAGGTCCTGCACTCGGTCCCGCCCTCGGCACGGACGCAGGCAAATGCCGCGATCCACGTTGCCTTCACCGGCGCCATGAACGACATCCTGCTGGTGGCGGGGATCGTCGCGCTGGCGGGGGCGGTCCTGGCACTCGTTCTCGTCCGTGCCCGCGACTTCGTGATCCCCGGGGCGCGTGAGCCCGAGCCGGTGGCGGCGGCGGCCTAGTTCTCGAACCGTCCCGCGTAGAGCGCGAACAGCGCACCCTGCGGGTCCTGCGCGACCGCGATCTGCCCGCCCGGGCCGATGTCCATCGGCTCAGCGATCGTGGAGCCACCGAGCTCGCCGACCGTGACGAGGCCTTCCTCCACGTCGTGGATCCCGAAGTAGACGAGCCAGAACGGTGGTGAGTCGGGTGGCATCGTCGGCCGCATTGAGCCGTTCGTGCGCCCGTCCGAGTTCTTGATGATCAGATACGGGGCAGGGCTGTCGTCGAGCGGCTCGGTCGTCCACCCGAACAGGTCGCCGTAGAACGCGGCGGAGCCGTCGAGGTCCGGCGAGGCGAGCTCGTTCCAGCTGAGCGCGCCGGGCGCGTTGACGAGCCCGGCGCCGATGTTCTCCCTCGGCTCCCAGACCTCGAAGTACGCGCCCTGCGGATCCTGCACGACTCCCATCCGCCCGGCATCGAACACGTCGAACGCCGGCGCGTGCACGGTCGCTCCCAGCTGCGCGGCGCGCGACAGCGCCTCGTCGGCGCTGCGGACGGTGATGTACGAGTTCCACATCGGCGGCGCGCCCGCCTCGCGCTGCTGCTGGGGCTGGGGCGAGATCGCCGCGACGTTCCTGCCGTCGGACTGCATCATCGAGTAGACCATGTCCTCCCCGACCGGCCGGTCGTCCGATTCCCAGCCGAACAGCTCCATGTAAAACGCCTTCGCGCCGTCCTGATCTGTGGTCGTCAGATCGGTCCACGAAAAGGTCCCCGGTGCGTACTTCGTTCGTTCAGCCATGGCCGCGACCCTACCAGCGCCCCGGCGGGCGATTGGTCCCAACCGGTGAACGCGCACGCCGCGCCCGACGAGCGCACGTAGACTGCCGGCCATGCCCAACTTCAAGCTGAAGAACATCAAGGAAATCGACGATTCCGCTGCCGAGCGCGGTCCCGACATCGAGGCCCGGTTCGCACGCAAGCAACTCGAGTCGGATCACCTCGGTGTCAGCTACTTCCGTTACGGCCCCGGCTACCGCAGCCCGATCGGCCACCGCCACCGTGAGCAGGAGGAGGCCTACGTCGTGGTCGCCGGCTCGGGGCGGGTGCGGCTCGACGACGAGATCATCGAGCTGAAGCCGTGGGACGTGCTGCGCGTTGCGCCGCCGGTCGTGCGCTCGTTCGAGGGTGGCCCCGACGGCCTGGAGCTGATCGCGATCGGCAACGACCGGCCCGAGGGCGGCGACGGGGAGATGATCCCCGACCACTGGTCGGACTAGACCGCGGCCCCCTGGGTAAGCCCGAGCGCAGCTCGTGCGTCGCGTCTGCCTGCTGGTCGGCCTTGCGGCGGCCCTTACGCCGCTCGCCGTGGCGTCTTCGCCCGCCTCGCCGGTCGCCTCGGGCGTCAAGCGCGGCGTTGCCTCCGCGAGCTTCCTGTCCGCGGATCCCTCGGTTCTGGAGCGCGTCCACCCAGCCTGGGCTTACGACTGGTCCTGGCACGCGCCACGGCCGGCCGCCGGGATCGAGTGGGTCCCGATGGTCTGGGGCGCGGGCTCGGTGACGGGCGCCTCGATCCGCGCGTTGAGCGCCGATGCCCGATCGGGACGGGCGCGGTTCCTGCTCGGCTTCAACGAGCCGGACTCGAGGGCGCAGGCGAACATGAGCCCCGAGCAGGCGGCGGCGCTGTGGGCGCGACTGCAGTCGACCGGGTTGCGATTGGGCTCACCGGCGCCCGCCGTCCCGGACGACGGCTGGCTGGCGAAGTTCATGTCGATCGCCCGCACCCGACGGCTGCGGGTGGACTTCATCGCGCTGCACCTCTACCAGGACTTCACCGACCCGCACGCCGTGGACGAGCTCCGCGGCGAGCTGACCTCGATCCACCGTCGCTTCGGCAAGCCGATCTGGATCACCGAGATCGGCGCGCTCGACATCCGGGCGTGGGGCGAGCACATGCACGCGGCGCCTTCTGCGGCGCGGGCCGCGACATACCTGCGCCGGCTGCTGCCGATGCTCGACGGCCTCGGCTTCGTGCAGCGTTACGCGTGGTTCACGGACTACTGCAGCGCCGCCCCGGGATGTCCCTACAGCGCGCTCTTCGATCGCGCGGGTGCACGCACCCCGCTCGGCCGGATCTACAGCCCGCAGAGCTGATCGGTCAGCTCCCGGAGCCGGCGCCGCGCCTCGGGGTCACGGGCCTGCGGGTGCGGCTCGGCCTCGCGCACGCCGTTGAAATAGCGGCCGCTCACTCCGTCGAGCTCGGGGTCGGCGACCAGCCGCAGCGTCGCGCTGACGCCGTCCTCGAGCGTGCTCACCGGGGTGACGCCGGCCGCGAGGACCATCTTTGTGGGCATGAATGTGCCGGGGTGCAGGCAGTTGGCGGTGACTGCTCCCGGATCGAGTTCCTCGGCCAGGTCGAAGGTCATCATCACCTGCGCAAGCTTGCTCTGACAGTAGGCCTGGACCGGGTCGTAGTGGTGCTCGAGCATCAGGTCGGCGAAGTAGATCGGCGCCTGCCCCGCCGAGCTGACGCTGACGATCCGCGCCGGCGCGGACTTGATCAGCTCCGGGAGCAGCCGCCGGGTGAGCAGATACCCCGCCAGATAGTTGACCGCGAAGCGGAGCTCAAACCCGTCCTCGCTCAGCATCCGCCGGCCCTCGCCCGGGAGCGTCGTGCCGATCCCGGCGTTGTTGACGAGGCCGTGCAGCTCGTCGTACTCGGCGATCACCTGATCGGCGAGTCCCCGGACCTCGTCGAGCGACGCGAAGTCCGCGCGCATCCAGTGGACCCTGTCGTTGCCGCTCGCGTCCATCAGCTCCTGGACGGTGGCGCGCCCGCGCGCCTCGTCGCGCCCGTGAACCAGAACCGTCGCGCCGGCCGCGGCGAGCTCGCCCGCGAGCGCGCGCCCGAGCCCGTCGGTCGCCCCGGTGATCAGGATCGTCTGCTCGTTAATGGGTCGCATCGATCTTGAGCGCGCGTGGCGCCCGACCCGATCTTATGACCGATTACTCTTGGCGCCGATGCGACTGCTGATCACCGGCGCCGCCGGAATGCTCGGCCAGGACCTGCTCGCGGCCGCCGCAACCGCTGGTGTCGAGGCGGTCCCGCTGCCGCGCGCCCGGCTTGACATCGCTGACCCGGACGCGACGCGTGCGGCTGTGGCGGGCGCTGCCCCGGACGTCGTCGTCAACTGCGCCGCGTGGACCGACGTCGACGGCGCCGAGGCGGCGTTCGACGCCGCGTTCGCGATCAACGGCGAGGGCGCCGGGAACGTCGCCAGGGCCGCCGCCGAGGCAGGTGCCTGGACGATTCAGATCTCCAGCGACTACGTGTTCGACGGGACCAAACGCGAGCCGTACCTCGAATCCGACCCCGTCGCTCCGGTGTCGGCCTACGGGCGCTCCAAGCTCGCCGGCGAGCAGGCGGTCGC
The DNA here is from genome assembly GCA_035511595.1 of Solirubrobacteraceae bacterium. Classification (GTDB taxonomy): domain Bacteria; phylum Actinomycetota; class Thermoleophilia; order Solirubrobacterales; family Solirubrobacteraceae; genus Palsa-465. The sequence goes on from DATKFF010000458.1 coordinate 3,856, forward strand.
CGACTCCGCCCCTGGCAGGCACACGGTCGTCCGCTCGTCGTGGCTGTTCGGCGCCGGTGGCCGCTGCTTCCCGGCGACGATCCTCGAGCTCGCCGCCGAGCGTGACCGGCTCAGGGTCGTCGACGATCAGGTCGGCTGCCCGACGTTCACCGGCCACCTCGCCGCGGCGATCGTCGAGCTGTCCCGGACCCGCCCTGCGGGCGTCGTTCACGTCGCCGGCGGCGGAGCGTGCTCGTGGTTCGAGTTCGCCACCGAGATCGTCGCCCGCGCTGGGCTCGACTGCGAGGTCGAGCCGTGCTCGACCGAGGAGATGCCGCGCCCAGCGACACGCCCCGCGTACAGCGTGCTCGGCAGCGAGCGCCGCGACGCTCCGGCGCTCCCGGGCTGGCCCAGCGGGCTCGAGCAATACCTCGCACTGAGGACCCCGGCACGATGAGGCTGCTCGTCTGTGGCGGCGCCGGCTTCATCGGCTCCACGTTCACGCGCCTGCGCGTGCGCGAGCACGGGGACGAGGTGACGGTGCTCGACAAACTCACCTACGCCGGTCGGCGGGAGAACCTCCAGGACGTCGCCGATGAGATCCGCTTCGTGCACGGGGCGATCGAGGACCAGGCCGCGGTAGCCGACGCGGTCGCCGGCTGCGACGCGATCGTCAACTTCGCCGCCGAGACGCACGTCGATCGCTCGATCACGGGTCCGGAGACGTTCATCATGACCAACATGCAGGGCACCCACGTGCTGCTCGAGGCGGCCCGCGAGCGCGGCCTCCGCTACGTCCAGGTCTCCACCGACGAGGTCTACGGCTCGATCGAGGAGGGCTCGTTCACGGAGTCCTCGCCACTACAGCCCTCGAGCCCGTACAGCGCCACGAAGACGGGCGCGGATCTGCTCGTCTCGAGCTACTTCGACACCTACGGGCTGCAGACTGTGATCTGCCGTG
>DATKFF010000459.1:0-2157 GCA_035511595.1 Solirubrobacteraceae bacterium
GGGGCGTCGCCCGGCTGACCGACCGGCGCGAAGCTCACGCGGGCACCGCCGCCGCGCGCAGGTCCTCGAATAACCTCGTCACCGCGCGGTCCACGCCCGTCCCGCCCGAGATCCCCTCCCACGTGGCCTTGATCGCGCCGGTCAGCGCGTAGCAGCGGTCGATCGGGGCGATCGCGTAGGTCGGCGGGTCGCTCAACCGGTTCACGATCAGGCCCTCGATGTCCGGCTCGAGCTCGCCCAGCACCGGGTTCAGCTCGACCATCCGCGCCCACGTCTCGAAGTGCAGTTCGCTCTCGGTCGCGCCCGCCGGGCTCGGGTACATCGCGACGACGCAGGCGGTGACCGTCGAGCTCATGAAGAACGCCAGCCCGATCGGAATCTGGAAGCTCGCCCACAGGTCTTCCGGAACGTCGAGGTCCGGCAGCCAGACCGTCCGGGCTCCCGTCGGGCGGTAGTCGCCCTCGCCTGACCGCATCGCCCAGCACGCTTCGCACGAGCACACGATCCGGCGCTCGGTCAGGTGCAGCAGGTGCCGGTGCTGCTCGCCGATCCCGACGCCGCACAGATCGCAGTGCTCGCCGTCCGGCGCCACGGCGGTCTGTGCCGCCGGCGCAGCCGCGGGGGCCGACGCCAGCCCGCGGAGCCCCGACACGAGCTGCGCGCGCCTGCGCGCGGCGACGGCTTCTGCCACCAGCCCGCGGTCGGACCGGCCGGCCCCGTTGCCGTTCCCGTTCATTGCGCCAGCGCCACCTTGACGCGTCCCTCCTCACGGAGCAGCGGAACGGGCTCGAGCTGCAGCATGTCGTCGTCCATCGAGCGTCCCGCCCGTGGCAGGAAGAACGAACGCCTGCAGCTCGGGCAGGCCAGTGCGCCGCCGACGAGCTCGCCATCGTGCAGCTCGCCGCCGCACTCCGCGCACGCGTTGCGGTAGGCGAGCAGCGTGCCGTCGACGTTCGCGACCACGAGCCGCTGGTGCGCGACCTCGACCGCGGCGAGCGTCCCGTCGCCGAGCTCGCCGAGCGCGTCGAGCTCGAACCACGACGGCGGTGCGGGCGGCGAGGACAGAACGACCGGCAGCTCCATCCCGGTCGGCGCGGAGCCGTTGGCGATCGAGCCGGTCACCATCGGCAATCCCGGCCCGGCGGACGTCTGTGGTTTGACCCCTTCGACCTCCAGCCCCTGGAGGTCGGGCGCCACCTCCTCCAGCGCCTGCTTGATCGCCAGCTCGAGCGTCACCGACGAGGCCGAGCAGTCGGAGCAGCTGCCGCGCAGATGGATCCGGGCTACCCCGTGCTCCAGCGACAGCAGCTCGACGTTGCCGCCGTGTGACTCCATGTACGGGCGGACCGAGTCGAGCGCGCCCCGCACCCGGTCCTGCAGCGAAACCGGGTGCAGGTCGTGGATCAGCAGCAGCATCGCCACGAGCTCGTCGTCGACCAGCGCGCCCGCCAGCCGCTGGCCCTCCTCGCCGCCCGCGAAAAGCACCGCCAGGATTCGCTCGAGCCCGGCGCCGTACATCTGCACGACCGCCGAGACGAGCTCGTCCGCGACCTCGCGGGTCGGGCCTTCGCCGCTCGCTTCGAGACGCTCCTGCAGCTCCTGGACGCGCTCGACGAGCTGCTCAGGCTCCGTGACCAGCGCGGCAGCCGGGTCCATGGCTCACGCCATCGCCGTCGGGGTGTGCGTCACCTTGCGCACCTTGCCGCCGCCCGTATACATGTGCACCCCGCATGGCAGGCACGGGTCGAACGACCGGACGGCTCGCATGATGTCGACGCCCTTGAACTTGTCGGGCCCGTTCTCCTCGAAGATCGGGGTGTTCTGCACCGCGTCCTCGTACGGCCCCGGCGTCCCGTAGACGTCACGTGGGCTGGCGTTCCACGGGGTCGGCGGGTACGGCTGGTAGTTGGCGATCTTGCCTTCGCGGATCACCATGTGGTGGGAGAGGACGCCGCGGGCGGCCTCGTGGAAGCCACAGCTGACCGCGCTCTCTGGAACCTTGAAGTTGTTCCAGCTCATGGTCCGGCCCGCCTGCACCTCCTTGATCGCCCGCTCGAGGTTGTGCAGTGCGATCAGCGCGCTGTACGCCTGGTGGTACGTGCGGGCACGGTCACGCTCGATCGCGTTTGACTTCTCCGGCACGTGCCACTCGAGCTC
>DATKFF010000460.1:0-5745 GCA_035511595.1 Solirubrobacteraceae bacterium
CGAGTCCTCGCCCCGCTGGAATGCTGCCGCTCTCGACTTTGGCAGCAAGAAGCAGAGGGAATCCAGCGGCGTACAGCGTCAAGGAATCACGGACGAGGTACTGCGCGTGATATTCGTTTCGGACCTTCGCTGGGTCAGCGAGCGGCCGGTATGTCCTCCTCGGCTGACGACCCCGTGCGATCCGTGACGGCGTAACCACTGGGGGAGCCTTGACCTCGGTATCGCTGTGGTCCTGCGGGTCCGCCTCAGCACTACTAGGCGATGTGGGTACGGGCTCCTCCTGCAAACGAGCGAAAACCCGTCCGACTGCAATCGGACGGAGTTCTTTGTAGCGATCGGCTGTGATCGGCAGCATCCTTGTTCTCTCGCTGACACTCCGGTCCCGATATGGCGGCAAGGCACACAGCGCAGCTTGGCCAACCGTTTTTAGGTCGGAATCCCCCATGTTGTCAATGGCTTCGAGGATCAGTTCTTTCGCGGCAATCGCGCGCGTCTCCGGGGATGCGTTTGGCCCCACGCGGGCCACCACGGCGGGACATGTCAGGAGGACCTCGTAGCGGAGTAGGCCATCGAGGTCGAGCGAGCGATCGACGGTGCCGATTTTTCCGAGCGCTTTGTACAGCGGCTGGTCAGCGAGCGCGCGGGCGCGCGTCTTTTGCAACTCCCCGAACTTGCCCCGTTTCTGCCCCACCAAATACCTCCTTGGATTCTTGGCCGCACCCGCTGGAATAGAACGGGTGGAAGCGAGAAATAGAGACCCTATCGCCGCCGCACGCAGCAAGTTTCTCCCGGGCGTGCCATGCCTCGCAGACACCGAGCGCAACATCAACAGCGAGCACTGGAGACCAAATGGCCAATAGCGAATCACGTCCCTTCGGTTGGCGTTCGCACGACGCGCATCAGAGTGCGCCGGCGCACCATCCTTGCGGGGGGTGCTTCTTGCTTGAGCAGACCGGCGGCGTGTGTCCGTCCGCGCGGGACCAAGGGCTGGTCACGCCGGCGGAGATCGAGGCGACGACTCAGGCTCTGCGCCCAGCCGTGGTCGCCGACGGCGGCCGGACTGGCGGCCTCGCGGAACTGATCCGCGCAGAGAGTCGCGCACTACCCCTCGGCGCCCGGGGGCCTGAAACGCCGCTGCTCTTCGCACTCCCTGCCAATGGGATCGACGACACAACAAAGGAGGCGGCCCATGCCCTCACTTCCGGTTCCCTTCGATGACGCTGCTGATCGGGTCGGTCGGCGGCAGCTCGCGAGGGCTCGTCGTCTGCAGGACGAGGCCGAGCTCGAGGTCTTTCGTCATGGCCTCGCCGCACGGGCTCGCGCTGAGATGGATCGCCAGGACAGCGAAGCGATCGCCGACGCGCTCAGAACAGCGTACGAGGAGGAGGCGCTGTTCTACCAAGACGGCATCGCAACAGCCAACGGCTCTGCCGTTCTTGTGGAGCTGCTCACCAGAAAGCTAAGCCTTATGACCACCGTCAACAACCGGCGCGCGAACCGGCGCTTCGGAGCCTAGGAACCATGTTCGATCTCTTGATCGCGTTTAGTGCCGGCGCCGTCGCCGCGATTGCGGCAGCCGGCCTCGTTGGTTCTCTGCGCCGCAAACGGCGGCGGGATATTTCCAGCGACCGCCCGATACCTGGCACTGACCCCGGGCTTGAGCAGCAGATCAGGGAAGAGTCGGCCAGGTGGGCGGCCGAGCAGGGCTGTCCCGAGTTTGCTGGACTGGCCGCAAACAAGCTGAGGCTGTGGCTCATGCTCCGCCAGGAGCGTGATCCGCGATGGCCGTAGCGATCTTGCTGATAGCCGCGGCGGTCGCAGTCACCGCGATGGCCTGGCACATGTCAGGTCCTCACGAACGGAAGCTGACCGAGCGCGACTACGAGTCGCTGGTCCGTCTGCATGCGATCCGACGCAGGATGGAAGTCGCCGCGTTCAAGACCGAGGTGCGCCGCGACGCCCTGCACCTGCGGCGCGAGCTGAGACGCGAATTTGACCGCGCCAACGGGAGAGGTCAAGGCCGCGATGAATAGCGGCGGCCCCTCGCCCGATCGAATTGTCACTCGAATCGCAGTGGCAACGATCGCCTGCGTGATCCTTGCCGGCGTGCTGCCACGGCTGGTCGTGCCGGCGCTGGTTCTGGCCGGGGTATCCGTCGTCGTCCGACTCGTTCTGCACCACACCCGCAAATGGTGAATGTGTTTGTAGAAGATACATCAGTTCGCGGCACAGTCCGCCCTCGAGCGAGCACGACGCGGACCTCGGTTGTAGTAGTGCAAATCCGACAATAGACCTAGGCCCACATGTGCGAGACAATGGCCGGTTACGCTTCGATCCGAGTGACAGTTTGTGAAGGCGGCGTGACGAACCACGCTAGGGAATGACTTTTGTAACCAAGAAAGGAGGTCAGTCATGCCGTCTAGGAAAAAACCAACATCAAAAGAGCGCGTCACGCGCGTCACGGTGCACTCGAAGTGTCGGCCGGAACCGGACTGGGACCGGTTCGCCTGGGCCGTGCTTCAGCACGCCCGGATCGTTGACGAACGCAGCCGTCGCGAGGGCGGGCCGGAGTCGCCGCGATGAGGCGGCAGCCTCTGACCTGGTGGCAGCTGCGATTTCCTCAAGAACTCGACGAGGAGTCGGTGCTGGCCACCCTGGCCACCATCGCAGGCTTGCCGGCTGGCGCCCGGGTTATCTTCGAGCTCAGCGCCGACCAAGAAGGGATCGCCCACCGCATCGGCGTCACGGAACGGTCCACCGACATCATCAGCGGCGCTCTGCGGGCGGCGATTCCCAGCCTCAGGCTCGATGGAATTGACCCCCCGGAGCGGGCGCGCGGGAGAGGACTGCGTTTTCAGCTCGCCCCAGCAGCGACCCCGCTGCTGGCCAGTGAGGCGGCCACCTCGGCAGCGGCGTTGCTAGCGAGCATGTTCCCGCTAGCCGAGGAGGAGCGCCTGCAACTGCGCTGGGAGCTGCGGCCCGCCCCGCATCCGCGCTTGGAGCCGTCCGACCCTCACCCAAGCGACGGCCGCCGCAGCGCGCTTCGCCAAAAGCTTGGAACACCCGGGATGCAGGCCTGCGGCGATCTCGTAGTCGTCGCCACGACTGCGAAGCGGAGCCGTCAGCTGCTGTATCGGACCGCCGCTCCCCTGCGAAGCCTGAGCTCGGCCTATGGACGCCTGCTCGCCGAGCCGCGATGGTTCGCCACGCTGCTGCACTGGCTGATGCTCCGCGGGCGCTACATGAGCGTCCCAGAGATCGCATCGGTGATCGGCTGGCCAATCGGGAACCTCGATCTACCGAACCTCGAGCTCGGCGCGGCCAAGCGCCTCGTCCCCACCCGGAGCCTCGCCTCCGAGGGACGCCTACTCGGCTACTCGAACGCCGCCGGCGTCCGACGTCCCGTCGCCATCTCTCCACAGGCCTCGACGAAGGGGCTCTGGATCCTGGGCCCAACCGGGACCGGCAAGACCTCACTTATCAAGGGGCTGGTGGCGGGTGACCTGGCCGCCGGGCGCGGTCTCGCCGTGGTCGAGACCAACGGCGACCTCATCCAAGAGTTGCTCGATCTCGTACCAGCCCACCGCGTCAAGGACGTGGTGCTGCTGGACGCGACCGACCAGGAGTTTGCCGTCGGCTTCAACCCACTCGCCAGTCAGGCGACGCCCTCGCTGGTCGCCGACCAGCTCAACGAGCTCTTCCAGCGGCTCTGGAGCCGCTTCTGGGGGCCCCGGACGGCTCAGTTGGCCCACATGGGCCTCTTGACACTCGCCGGCCGTCAGAACTCGACGCTGCTCGACCTGCCGCGCCTCTACATGGACCAGAGCTTTCGCCGCCGCCTGGTTGGCGAACTCGACGACCCGATCGGCCTAGAGCCGGACTGGCGCTGGTACGAAAGCCTCCAGGCCAAGGACCAGGCGGCCGTCGTCGCACCGCTTATGAACAAGGTCCGCGCCTTTACTGCCCGGGAGGCGATCAGGGGGATCATGGGTGTCGCCGAACCGGCGACGTCGATGCAGCAGATCATGCGCGAGGGCCGCGTGCTGCTGGTGCACATCCCGAAGGGCCTCATCGGGGCGGAAACCTCGAAGCTGCTCGGCTGCCTCGTCCTGACCAGCTTGTGGCAGGCCGCCACCGAACGCGCCCGACTTCCCGTCAAGGAGCGGCGACCGTTCTCGCTGTACGTCGATGAGGTCCAGGACTTCGCCTCGGCACCGATCGCTTGGGACGAGATGTTCGCCCAAGGCCGGAAGTACGGCCTGGCGCTGACGGTCGCCCATCAGAACCTCGACCAGCTCGAAAAGCCAATCCGGGAGATCATCCTGGCGAACGCCCGCTCCAAGGTGCTGTTCGCGCTCAGCGCGTCTGACGCCAAGACTCTGGAGCGCCTCTTCGCGCCGGCTTTGACCGCCGCCGACCTGCAGGCGCTTGACCCGTACTCGGTCGCCGCCCAGATCGCGCTCGACGACGGCAGCATCGCCCGGCCCGTGACGCTGAACACGCCCGAGCCGCCGAAGTCGCTTGGCAGCGCCGCAGCTGTGCGCGCTGCTTCGCGATCCGCCTACGCCAGGCCGAGGGCCGAGATCGAGGGGGGCTTACGTGAGTCGGCACGCGGCCCACGTCCGAAGGCGGCGCCGGTCGGGAGGCGTCGGAGGGTGCCGTCATGACGTGGCCAATCGGGTGGGCAGTCGCGTCGAGCCGCGGCGACCGGAGAGCCCTCAGGGGTGGGCGCTCTCAGGTGCAGCCGCCACTGAATAGATGCACAAAAAGGGGTGCGTGGTGTCTCCGCGCTCGCTAACGCGGGACGAGATCACTGCCGTCTCAGCTCGCCTGTCCGATCGGGATCTTGTCGTGCTCAAGCGGGTGTCGGACCTGCGGTTCGTCAGCGGTAGGCAGCTGACGCGGCTGTGCTTCGTCGACGGCAGCGATCCGAAGGCCAGTGCTCGCACTTCTCGTCGCTCTCTCCTCCGATTGACCCGCCTTGATCTGCTCGCCCGGCTACCGCGGAGAGTCGGAGGCGTGCGCTCCGGGTCGGCCGGCTTTGTCTATCGACTGGGGATCGCCGGCCAGCGGCTGGCTGAAGTACGGGGTTGGCAGCCCGAGCGGCTCAGGCGGCGCTCGCTTGTGCCGGGCAGTCTGTTCCTGGAGCACACGCTCCTGGTGGCGGAGCTTCACGCCAGACTGACCGAGGCCGAGCGCTCCGGGCGCATCGAGCTGTTGGAGCTGGCCGCTGAGCCGTTGTGTTGGCGCTACTACTTCGGCGGCTTTGACGGCCAGCGCGAATGCCTCAAGCCGGACAGCTACGTCCGGCTCGGCATTGGCCCGTATGAGGACAGCAGCTTCGTGGAGGTCGACCGCGGAACCATCGGCAGCCGCACGATCGAAAAGCAGATGGCCGTCTATGCGGCCTACCACCGCACGGGGCTTGAGCAGGAACGCACCGGCGTCTTCCCCCGCGTCGTCTGGCTGGCGAGCACGGCCGAGCGAACCCGCACGCTGAACGACTGCATCGAGCAGCAGCCGAGCGACGAGCGGCCTCTCTTTGTGGCCTGCAAATTCGAGGACGCGCTCCACGTTTTGGCCGGCGGGGGCTAGACTGTCGATATCACAGAATGATATATTATTGTTAAGTTAACAACAGCTACTAATTCGCTGAGGAAGGAGACCAATGCAGCCCATTTCGACGCCTGACGAGCTAGCGCTGGCTTCGCAAGGCAAGCAGCCTCGGCGTGCCTTCGCGTACCT
>DATKFF010000461.1:0-6733 GCA_035511595.1 Solirubrobacteraceae bacterium
TGCGCGTGCGCTGGGAGCGCTCGCCGCCGCGCCTTCGCGGGAGATCGCTCGGCGGTTTGCGCTCGACATCGACCGCGTGCGGCTGCTGCCCGCGGGGCTGCTGATCCTGCAGGCCGTCTCCGAGCTTTTCGGCCCGCTCAAGGTCGCGGCCGGCGGTCTGCGAGAGGGCGTGCTGATGGAGGCCTCAGCTGGCTGAGCCTGAGCCACCGCGGTTGGCCGAGCCCGAGCCGCCGATCCCGCCGCGTGAGGCGATCGCCGACATGCGCGTTCGCGCGCCTACGCGCGGCAACCGGCGCCTCGAGCAGCTGCTGGCGGCGGTCAACGATGACCTTCAGGTGAAGGCGTGGTGGCACGTCTCGGCGGTCAACGCGACGCGCAGGCTGGGGATGTCCGACCACTCCTGGGTGCACATCCAGATCGTGCTCAACATCGGGCTCCGACTGGGGCGTCTGTTGTTCCGCCGCGGCGTGACCCCGAGCATGACCGTCGACTACGGGATGAGCGAGCGCCACGCGGAAGTCGTGATCGCCGCCGGCTGCCTGTTCCACTGCGTCGGAATGTCGATCGACCGAGAGGACCACGAGCGCTTCAGCCTGTTCCTGACCGCGGACAAGCTCGGCGAGCTGCTCGCGGGGATCTACGAGGAGCCCGAGCGCACGATCATCGTCTCCGAGACGCTGCACGCAATCAACGGACACCGACGGAAGGGGGCGCCACGGACGGTCGAGGCCGGAATCGTGCGCGTCGCCGACGCGCTCGACATGGCCCGCGGCCGCTCGCGGGTGCCGTTCGAGGCCGGCCATCAGAACATCCACTCGCTGTCGGCGTACGCGATCGAGGAGGTCAAGATCGTCCCGGGGCGCGACCGCGCGGTCAGGGTGGAAATCGCGATGTCGAATAGCGCCGGGATCTTCCAGGTCGATGAGCTGCTGGCGACGAAGCTCCGCGGCTCAGGGCTGGAGCAGCACATCGAGGTGATCGCGCGGATCGACGCCGAGCACGAGCAGCGCCTGATCCCGGTGTTCAGGATCTAGGGGGCGCGGTTCGGGGCGCTACCAGCCGCCGCGCCAGTCGGCGCTGAGCGAGCGGCGCTTGGCGGCGTCCATCCGCGCGTGCTTGCGCTTGTCGAGCCGCCACTGGACCAGCGAGAGCACGGTGATCACCACCGGGAAGAAGCCGATCACGATGTACATCGCGTAGGTGACCGTCTTGTCGCTGGTCTCGCCGTACCAGCCCTCGCCGCCGTACGCCTTCGCGAGCGCGTCGGGCGCGAGCACGAGCAGCGTGACCGCGAATACCCACAGTGCGGTGGCGATCCGGGCGCGACGCATGACCACGGCGAAATCTACCGCACGCTACGCGGCCTGGACGTCCTCACGCGTGCGCAGGGCGTCGAGCGCTTGGAGCAGCGCGGGGTTGTACTGGGCGCCGCGCGAGACGATCTCCATGTGCCGGATTGGGGCCTCAAACACCGGGCCTCCCGCGGCTGCCGCGAGCTCACGCTGCTTGGATGGGGACACGGCTTCGTCCCGCGTTGTGATTACGACCGCGATCCGGGGGCTGACCGAGCCGAGCCACGGGCGCGAGTCGAACCGGCTGAGCTCGCGACCCGCCTCCGCCAGGTCTCGGGCGGAGTGACGCAGCAGTTCGGACTGGACCCAGACGGTGCGTTCGTTCTCGGGCAGCCCGGCGCGCCGAAAGCCCCACCGCCAGATGGTCCCTGGCGCCAGCGAGAGGCCCAGCCAGAGGACTCCCATCGCCCTCCAGGTGCGGCGTGTCTGGGGGTCCTGGAAGTGCTGGGCGGTCCCACTGAGCACCATTCCCGCGACGACGTCGGGGTGGTCGCGGGCGATCAGCTGCGCGATCGCCCCGCCCATCGAGTAGCCGACCACGAGCGCCGGGGCTACCCCCAGGGCCCGCAGCGCCTCGGCCGCGTCGGTGGCGCAGTCGGTCAGGCGGAACCGTGTCAACGGGCGAAGGCCGCGGCCGTGACCGCGGTGGTCGATCGCCAGGACGCGGTAGCCGGCATCGATCAGGTCCTGGTAGGCCGCAAACCAGTTCAGGTCGGCGCTGGCCATCCACCCGTGCAGAAGCATCACCGCCGGGCCGTCCCCGCCGGTATCGCGGAGGAACAGCTCGCCCCGGCCGGGGACCAGCAGGGTGCGGGCGGGTGGCATCTCGAACGGCGGCTCCGGCGTCCAGGAAGGCGTGGCCATTCGCGGCATCCTACCCGCGAGCGGCCTCCTACCATGCGGCTGGAAATGGCCGTGGTGATCGCATCGGATCTCGGGAAGGATGTTGCCGGCGAGCCGCTGCTGAGAGGAATCTCGTTCAAGCTCGAGCGTCGCGACCGGATGACCCTGTCGGGCCGCAACGGCGCCGGCAAGACGACCCTCCTGCGGATGCTGGCGGGAGAGGCGTCGATCGATCAGGGCGAGCTCGTGCTGGCGAAGGGGACGAAGGTCGCGCTTCACGACCAGCGGCCCCCTCGGGAGCGCGATCTGTCGCTGCGTGAATACGTGCTCTCGGGCGCGCGCGAGCTCGTCGCGATCGAGGGGGAGCTGTCCGCGCTCGAGCAGGCGATGGCCGAGGGCGCCCACGACGAGGCGACGCTGAGCCGCTACTCGGGGGCGCAGGCTCGGCTCGAGCACGCCGGAGGCTACGGCTGGCGCGAGCGCGTGCTCGCGACCCTGCGCGGTCTCGGCTTCCGCGACGACGCCGACCTCGCCCGGGCGCTGCACACGTTCTCGGGCGGTGAGCTGACCCGAGCGTCGCTCGGCCGGGCGCTGGCCGGCGCTCCCGACCTGCTGCTGCTCGACGAGCCCACCAACCATCTCGACATCGAGTCGCTCGAGTGGCTGGAGCAGCACCTGGTCGGGCTCGACGCCGCCGTCGTGCTCGTCGCCCACGACCGCTGGTTCCTCGAGGCGGTCGGGACCTCGGTCCTGGAGCTGGAGGCCGGCCGCGGCAAGTTCTTCCCCGGCCCGTGGCACGCGTGGCGGCGGGAGCGCGCCGCGCGTGAGCTGGCACTCGGCCGTGCGATCGAGCGCCAGCAGGCCGAGATCGACCGGCTCGAGCGGTTCGTCACGCGGTTTCGCGCGGGCACGCGCGCGCGGCAGGCGCAGGCACGGGTCAAGCAGCTGGCCAAGATCGAGCGGATCGACCGTGATCCGCGCGACGGCGCGGCGCTCGAGTTCGCGTTCAAGCCGCCCGAGCGCTCCGGGCGGGTGGTCTTCGAGCTGCTCGACGGGCGCATGACGATCGGCGAGCGGGTGCTGCTCGACGGCGGCGAGCTATGGCTCGAGCGTGGTGAGCACATCTCGCTGGTCGGGCCCAACGGCGCCGGCAAGACGACGTTGATCGAGACGCTGGCGGGCGGGCGGGAGCTCGGCGAGCGCCCCTCGGACGGCGGCCCACTTGTCGCGGGCAAGCTCCGGACCGGCCACAACGTGAAGGTCGGGTTCCTCTCCCAGCACGCGGACGAGAGCTCGCTCGGAACGGCCCGCACGGTGCTCGAGGCGACGCAGCGCGGAACCGGCCTCACGCCCGGCAAGGCGCGGGCGCTCCTGGGCCGCTTCCTGTTTTCGGGCGACGAGGCGGAGAAGTCGCTGGACGTCCTGTCTGGCGGCGAACGCCGGCGGCTGTCGCTGGCGATCCTGATCGGCTCGGCCGATCCGCCGAACGTCCTGATCCTCGACGAGCCGACCAACCATCTCGACCTCGAGAGCCGCGAAGCGCTCGAGCGCGCGCTCGGCGAGTTTGGCGGTGCGCTGATCCTCGTCTCGCACGACCGGGCGCTGCTCGACGCGGTCGGCACGCGGACGGTGGCGTTCGAGGATCAGTCGCTGCACAGCTACGTGGGCGGATGGCCCGAGTACGTGCGCGTGCGCGAGGAGCGGGGGCGGGCAGCGGCGGCGAAGCCCGCGAGGGCGGCCGTGAAGCGCGCGTCGCGCCCGCGTCGGGCCGCGCCGTCGAAGTCAAGCGCCCGCGACCAGCAGCGGCTCGAGCAGGAGATCGAGGCCGCCGAGGCGGCGCTCAAGACGGTGGAGGAAGAGCTTGGCGATCCCTCCGCCTGGTCCGGCGCCGAGGCCAGCGCGCGCTCGGCCGCGCGCCACGAGCAGGCCAAGCGCGCGGTCGAGGAGCTGTACGAGCGGCTGGAGCGGATCGCCGGGTAGGCCTGGGCCTACGGGCCGGCCGTCTTAACTCGGAACCCGCCCCCAACCGGCGCGCACGCCTTCTGCGCCGCTTGGAACGTCGGTGAGCTCGGGTTGAGCCCGCTCGACGCCCCGAAGTCGATGCGAACGCCGCCATTCGATGAGAAGGTTGGATCGGGGAAGTTGGTCACCCCGTGATCACGCATGCACTGAGAGAACCTGAGCATCGCGGCCCGACGGGCCGCCGACAGCGGCGGCGGCCGACCTCCGTTCGGGAGCTTCGACTGGCAGCTACGCATCGCGGACTGGAACGCGGGCGCGTCGACAGACACGCCGTTGACCTTCAACGACGGGCCCGAACCGGCCCGTTGGCTCTGTTGGATCTGCAGACCCCCGCCGCCGTTGCTCGACGGGTCGGGAAAATTCGGCACACCGTGGGCCCGCATGCACTGCGCGTACGCGAGAAAGTCCGAGGCCTTGACCGCCGATACGGGGGCGCGTGAACCAGACGAGCCACACGCCGCGAGCCCTATGCTGGCGGCGATCGCAACGAGCGCACCGCCGATCCGTCGAGCCGAAGTCATGGCGGAGGTGTACGAAAGTGCCGATAACACCACGGGAACGTTCGCTGTTACCACGGCGTAACCGGGGTCCCGCGATCCTGATTCGCCACACTGTGAGAGGGCGGAATGCGAGTGCTCGTGGTCGAGGATCAGCAGGAGCTTGCGGAGACGGTCGCCACCGGTCTGCGCCGCGAGGGCATGGCCGTCGACATCGCGCTCGATGGCGCTGCCGCGCTCCAGCAGCTTGCGATCTACGGCTACGACGTGGTCGTGCTCGACCGTGACCTCCCCGGTGTGCACGGGGACCGGGTGTGCGCGGAGCTCGTCGAGCAGGGCAGCCACGCCCGGGTGCTGATGCTGACCGCCTCGGCGGGGATCGAGGATCGCGTGGTGGGTCTCAGCCTCGGGGCGGACGACTACCTGCCCAAGCCGTTCGCGTTCGCGGAGCTGGTCGCGCGAATCCGCGCGCTCGGTCGCCGGGCGCAGCCGGCGCTGCCCCCGGTGATGCGCTGCGGCGACCTGACGCTCGATCCCGCGCGAAGGCTCGTGGACCGGGCGGGGCGGCGGCTGGAGCTGAGCACCAAGGAGTTGACCGTGCTCGAGCTGCTGCTTGCCGCACAGGGCGCGGTGATCTCGCCCGAAGAGCTGCTCGAGCGGGGCTGGGACGCCGCCGCCGACCCGTTCAGCAACGTCGTCAAGGTCACGATCAGCCGGCTGCGGCGCAAGCTCGGAGAGCCGCAGCTGATCGAGACGGTGCCCGGCGCCGGGTACCGGATCTGATGCGCACGCGCCCGCGGCACCGCTGGCGGCCGCGGTGGACGCTTCGTCTGCGCCTGACGCTGCTCTACGGCGGCATGTTCCTGGTCGCCGGAGCCGTCCTGCTGACGATCACCTACGAGCTTGTCTCTCACAGCACGTCGGCGACAGTTCCGCGCCAGTTCGTGGTCTCCCGTACGGTGACCGGAGCGCCGCCCCCCGGGCTGCTGCCGGGCCCTGCGCTGCTCTACGGCCGGGCTCCGCCGACCAAGGTCGGGGCGGTGGCGGTCCAGGCCTATGCCGGGCAGGTGACCGCCACGTTCCAGCGGCTCAACGCAGCCCAGCAGAAGCAGCTCAAGAGCTTCGCGACAAGCGCGCGCACGGCGCTCAGAACCCAGCAGTCCTCGCAGCTGAGCGCGCTGCTGACGAAGTCCGGGGTCGCGCTCGGGATCATGGCGATCGTCTCGATCGGGCTCGGGTGGCTGATGGCCGGAAGGGCGCTGCGTCCGGTGCGGACGATGAGCGTGCGCGCGCGGGGGATCTCGGAGCGCAACCTCCACGAGCGCCTAGCGCTGGACGGCCCCGACGACGAGCTCAAGGAACTGGGGGACACGTTTGACGAGCTGCTCGGCCGGCTGGAATCCGCGTTCGAGTCCCAGCGCCAGTTCGTCGCAAACGCATCGCACGAGCTCCGGACGCCGATCACGCTGGAGCGAACGCTCGTCGAGGTGGCGCTCGCCGACCCCGGCGCCGACACCGATTCGCTGCGGGGCACGTGTCGGCGCGTCCTGGCGGCCAGCGAACGCCAGGAACGGCTGATCGAGGCGCTGCTGACGCTGGCGCGCAGCCAGCGCGGCCTGGATCGCACCGAGCCGCTCGACCTGGCCGCGGTGACCGAGGGCGCCGTGCAGGCCGCCGAGGGGGGCGCGCAGAACCGCGGGCTGCGTGTGCACAGCGCGCTCGCCGAGGCTCCCGTCATGGGCGACCCAAGGCTGGCCGAGCGGCTCGCGGCCAACCTCGTGGACAACGCCGTGCGCCACAACGTGCCGGGCGGCTGGGTCGAGGTGGTCACCGGGATCAGGGCTGGTCGCCCCATCCTGTCCGTCGCCAACACGGGGCCCGTGATCCCGCCGCAGAAGGTGGACCTGCTGTTTCAGCCGTTCGGGCGGCTCGAGGACAGGATGGGCCGCGACGGGCTCGGCCTGGGCCTCTCGATCGTCACCGCGATCGCCGCCGCGCACGAGGCTGACCTGCGCGCCC
>DATKFF010000462.1:0-4791 GCA_035511595.1 Solirubrobacteraceae bacterium
AACGCGCAGGAACCTAAGGAGCTCTTCTGGATCGACGGCGCAACCCACGTCGCGCTGTACGACAAGGAGGAATCCGTGACTCCCGCCCTAGCAAAACTCGCCGAGTTCTTCGGCTCACGTTTGACCACAGCCACATGGGACAGCGCGCGCATGACGGTCGCGTAGAACCGAAAGAAGCCTGACTAACACATGAGGACGCGACAATGTCCGGCGTCACAGCCTGTCGCCAGCAGAAAGGCCATCGGATCAGGGCTCGATACGCCGAGGTCGCCGCCGTGCGGAGGCCGACGGCGGTTATCGTCGTGTCGCTCGACGAGTCGCTGAACTTCCCGAATATTGTGCTCTGAAGCGCCGCGACGAAAGCCACCGCCAGGATGACAACACGGCATCGAGCCAGTCGCGACCGGCCGGGAAGATACCGAGCAACACGACCCTGCCCCGTCCGCGCGCTGGCGAACACGCCGCCGTGCGCGATGTACGTGAATCCCTCCGAGAAAGCCGCCGGCGATGGCTCGGGGGTACTTCGAGGCGGATCCAGTCCCCAAGGGAGTGGATGCGGGCCTCCGTCGGCCGTGCGGTGGGCGACGCCGCTAGTCGCGGGCGGGAAACTGCTGGACAGCCCAGCCATTGCCATCGGGATCGCTGAAGAACACGAACCGCCCCGTCAGGGACTCCTCGACGTCTCCGACATCTACGCCGGCGTCGCGCAGCTGCGCTCGTGCGGCCTCGACGTCGTCGACGACCACCTGGAGTCCCTGTGCGGAGCCCGGCGGCGCCGAGGTGATGCCGTTGCCGATGACGATCGAGCAGCACGACCCGGGAGGCGTTATCTGCACGAACCGCAGCTCATCGCTGACGCGATGATCGTGGTCGATGTGGTACCCGATCCGCTCGTAGAACGCCTTGGCCGCGTCAACGTCGCTGACCGGTACAGCGACGACCTCAAGCCTGTAGTCCATTTCCGGCCCTCCTTGGTCGAGTTGCTGACGCCTGCCAGTGTGCGCCACGCTCGCCGCCGGTCGCATCCGGCAGGTGGACAGTGAGAGTGGGCAGTCCTGGGGGTGCGGCCGCGCTAGGTGTAACGTTGCGTGGCCCGATGGCCGCTCCTCGCGTCATGGGTGGGCGTGCGGTCGACCTAAGGGGTCGGCGGAGCGAGTGCGCGGTGTTCGATGCACTGCTCGCGAGAGTGCGGGGCGGGGAAAGCGGCGTGCTCGTGGTGCACGGTGAGGCCGGGGTGGGAAAGACGGCGCTGTTGGAATACGCGGTCGAGTCGGCGTCGGGCATCAGGGTGCTGCGAGCGGCAGGGGTTGAGTCAGAGATGGAGGTCCCGTTCGCAGCCCTTCACCAGTTATGCGCCCCCATGTTGAGTCGTCTCAGCGAGCTGCCGGGTCCGCAGCGCGATGCGCTGGCCACGGTATTTGGCCTTATGGTGGGCGCCACGCCGGGTCGCTTGCTGGTTGGTCTGGCTCTGTTGAGCTTGTTGTCCGGGTCGGCGGACGAGCGTCCGGTGCTGTGCGTTGTCGATGATGCGCAGTGGCTGGACAGGGCCTCGGCACAAGCGATGGCATTCGCCGCGCGTCGACTCTTGGCTGAGTCCGTGGTGGTTCTGTTCGCGGTCCGCGAGGCGGGCGATCAGTTGCGCGGGCTGCCGGAGCTCGAGGTTCGTGGTCTGCGCAATCGCGACGCACGCGAATTGTTGGCATCGGTAGTGCCGGGGCCCTTGGATGAGCGGGTACTCGAGCAGATCGTCGCGGAGACGCGTGGGAACCCGTTGGCCCTGATCGAGTTGCCGCGAGGCCTCTCGCCCGCGCAGTTGGCGGGCGGATTCGGCTTACCTGGCGCTCCGTTATCGGATCGGATCGAGGAGAGCTTCCGGCGGCGTCTTAGCGATCTGGGAGAGGAGCCGCAGCGGCTGATGCTGGTGGCGGCCGCAGAGCCGCTCGGTGATCCGGACCTTTTATGGCGTGCGGCCACGGAGCTCGGGACTGGGCGTGAGGCGCTGATGGCAGCGGAGGCGGCCGGTCTGCTCGAGGTCGGTGACCGGGTGACTTTTCGTCATCCTTTGGTGCGCTCAGCGGTTTATCGGTCGGCCCCGTTGAGCGAGTGTCAGAGGGTCCACGCGGCGTTGGCGAACGCGACCGATCCCGAGGTTGATCCGGATCGCCGCGCGTGGCATCGCGCCGCAGCAGCGGCGGGAGCAGATGAGGAGGTGGCGGCGGAGCTCGAGCGGTCGGCTGGCCGTGCTCGACAGCGCGGTGGGCTGGCCGCGGCGGCTGCGTTTCTGGAGCGCTCGGTCGCGCTGACGCGAGAGCCGGCGCGGCGGGCGGACCGCGCGCTGGCTGCCGCGGAAGCCAACCTGCAAGCCGGCGCGTTAGAGGCGGCCGTAAGGCTTTTGGCAACGGCGGAGGAGGGACTCATCGATGAACTCGGGCGCGCTCGGGCGGATCTGGTGCGTGCTCGGGTAGCGATGGCTTCTAAGCACGGAAGTGACGCTCCGCCGTTACTGCTCAAGGCCGCAAGGCGCTTTGAGCCACTCGATCTCTGCCTGGCGCGTGAGACCTACCGGGATGCGTTCTACGCGGCGCTCCTGGTCGGCCGGCTGAACGCCGGTGTGGGTGTGCGGGAGGTTGCCGGCGCTGCGCGTTCCGTCTCGTCGGCGCCAGCCGCCCCGGGCGCCTCCGATCTGCTGCTGGACGGCCTGACGGCGCTGACTATCGGGGGGTACGCCGCGGGCGCGCCGATGTTGCGGCGGGCGGTGAGCGCGTTCCGTGATGAGATTCCGACGGAGGGCGGGATTGGTTGGCTTCCGCTGGCGTGCAAGATGTCCCATGATGTCTGGGACGACGAGAGCTGGAACGTGCTTTCGGCTCGTCTGGTCGCGCTGGCTCGTGACGATGGCGCGCTGACCTTGCTTCCGACGGCCCTCAGCTTACGCGTAGGTTTTACGCTCCTCGCCGGGGAGTTCGCGACGGTCGAATCGCTGGCGGAGGAGAGTGAAGCGGTGAGCGAGGTCACGCGCAGCGATCTCGCGCCCTACGGTGCCGCGGTTCGGCTCGGGTCGAGCGTGAGGGCCGGTCTGTGGCTCGCGGCGTGGAGGGGCCGGGAACACGAAACGTCGCGGTTGATCGAGGCCGTTACAAAAGAGATTTTGGCCCGGGGGGAAGGCCAATGGCTGACCGCGACTTATTGGGCGACCGCGGTGCTTTACAACGGCCTCGGGCGGTTTGAGGAGGCGCGGGTCGCGGCTGAACGAGCCCGCGAGTACCCATTGGAGCTGGGAGTCTCGAATTGGGCGCTGGTCGAACTCGTCGAAGCGGCCGCCCGAAGCGGACAGACAGAACTGGCGGTTGAGACTGTGCAGCGACTCAGCGAGATGGCGCACGCGGCCGGTACCGACTGGGCACTCGGCAACGAGGCGTGCGCCCGGGCGCTGATCGGCAATCGCGAGACCGCCGAGGCACTCTATCTCGATGCGATCGAGCGGCTGGGGCGAACCCGGATCCGCGTTCAGCTCGCCCGGGCCCATCTCCTTTATGGTGAATGGCTGCGCCGCGAGCGCCGGCGACAAGACGCGCGCGTGCAGCTGCGCACCGCCCATCAGATGTTCGACCGCATTGGCATGGATGCTTTCGCGCAACGCGCTGAACGCGAGCTCTTGGCCACCGGCGAGCGCGCTCGGAAACGCACCTTAGCGACGATAGATCAGCTCACCGCTCAGGAGCTTCAGGTCGCGCAGATGGCCCGCGACGGGCTCTCGAACCCCGAGATTGGTGCGCGACTGTTCATCAGCCGACGGACGGTCAAATACCACCTGCAGAAGGTCTTCACGAAGCTCGAGATCACCTCGCGCGGCGAGCTCAACCGCGCACTCCGAGCATCTGACGACTAAGCGCTGGTCAGATGTCGCGCGGGTCGGATGTGCCGGATAAGGGCGCACGCAAGGCGTCCACCGACTGGTCACGACTGCCCACCTGGACTGTCCACCTGCCGGATGCGAGGACTGCCAGCGCTGACGACACTTGAAGCGCGCCGGGAGCCTATCGCGACATTGTGCGATAGCAGAGGCGCAATCAGCTCCACGCCAGGTCGGAGCTCTAGCACGGGTGGCCGCTAGCCGAGACCGTCCGCTCGCCACCCCAACTGTTCGAAGGAGCACCATGAGCAACGAAGTCGAGTACACACACAAGCGATACGGCTTGTCCGAGACAAGCCGAAAGATCGCGGTCCTAGGTGTCATCGCCGCAGTCGCTGCCGGAGGTCTCTATTCGGTGACTTCCGCGACCGCGAGTAGCTCAACCAGTGATCACGCGAACGTGAAGAGCGAGGCGACAGAGTTCTCGCTCGTGCGTCGGCTGGAAACATGCTGGCCGGCCCGGCAGGCCAAGCCGACGGTTGTCCTGGTACACGGCGCCTGGGCAGATGCTTCGAGCTGGAGCGGCGAAGTCTCCACGCTGCAGGCGGCAGGCTACGACGTACGGGCCATCGCGAATCCGTTGCAGGACCTGACGACCGACTCGGAATACGTTGCCGATTACCTCAAGACGATCCCCGGTCCGGTGGTGCTGGCCGGTCATTCCTACGGCGGGGCGGTGATCACGAACGCCGCGGCCGGGCTCGCCAACGTCAAAGCGCTCGTTTACGTCGACGCGTCAGCCCCGGCGCCCGGGGAAACCAACGGCCAGCTCAGCGGAGCCAACTCGATCCTGGCCAAGGACACCCCGGCCCAGCTGTTCACCACCACCAGCTACCCGGACGCACCCGCCGGCGCGTCCGAGCTCTACCTGAACGAGA
>DATKFF010000463.1:0-3610 GCA_035511595.1 Solirubrobacteraceae bacterium
ACCGTCGGCGCCGGCGCCGGCACCCGCCGCGGCCACGCTCGGCGCGGTACCCGAGGGCCTCGTGCTCGGAGCCCCATTCGACGCGCACGGATCCGAGCTCTGGCGCCGCGGCGCGATCACGCCCCAGTCGCGAGGCTCGATGCTCGTCGCGCGCGTGCTCGCGCCGGTCTCCGGCGACCGGGTCCTCGACCTGTGCGCGGCCCCCGGCGCCAAGACGACGCACCTGGCGGCCCTGATCGAGGACCGCGGAGGCGTGCTGGCGGTCGAGCGCCACCCCGGCCGAGCCAGGTCGCTGGAGCTGAACTGCCGGCGGATGCACGCCGGCTCCGTCGAGGTCGCCGTCGCCGATGCCGCCGAGCTGGAGCTGCAGCGGCGATTCGATCGGGTGCTCGTCGACCCGCCGTGCAGCGGCCTGGGGACGCTCCAGTCTCGCCCAGACCGGCGCTGGCGCGCGAGTCCGCGGGCGATCGAGGAGCTCGCGGCCCTCCAGGCGAGGATCCTCGCCGCCGGCGCCGCGGCGACCCGCAGCGGCGGCGCGCTCGTGTATTCGGTCTGCACGATCTCCCGCCGCGAGGCACAGGGCGTGATCGAGCCGTTCCTCGCCGCCAACCCTGAGTGGACAGCGGACGGCGCCGTTCAGCTGCTTCCCCACCGCGACGGCACCGACGGGTTCTTCATCGCCCGCCTGCGCCGGGGCTCGTAGCGTCTCCCGCGGCCCGCGTTAACCTCCCCCGGATGACCGACCAGCCCGTCAAGCTCGGCGCCGAGTGCCCCAACTGCGGTGAGCCGTGGCTGCGCCCGACCGCCGTTCCGGGCCGCTACCACTGCGTTTACTGCCTGCGCCGCTACGAGCTGGTCTCCGTCTGCCCCAACTGCGGAGAGCACTCGACGATCGTGCGGATGTCGAGCACGGCGGTGCTCGCCTGCAACCACTGTCACGGCAGCATGCTGCGAGCGGTCTAGCCGTTGCCTTCGCCGCTCCTGCTGGAGCGCCAGGTGGCGCCCTCGATCTTGTCGGCCGACTTCGCGCGGCTCGGCGAGCAGGTCGAAGAGGTGATCGCCGCCGGCGCTCGGGTGATCCACGTCGACGTGATGGACGGGCATTTCGTCCCGCCGATCACGTTCGGGGCGGTGATCGTCGAGGGGATCGCCGATTGCGTGCACGCGGCCGGCGCCCTGATCGACGTGCACCTGATGATCGAACGCCCCGAGCGACACGTCGGCGATATCGCTAAGGCGGGGGCCGACAACATCACGATCCACGTCGAGTCGACGCCACACGTGCACTACGCGCTGAGCCAGATCCGCGAGCTGGGGTGTACCGCCGGGGCGGCGATCTGCCCTGCGACCCCCGCGGGCAGCCTCGACGAGGTCGCTGCGGAGTCGCTCGACCTGGCCCTGTGCATGAGCGTCAACCCGGGCTGGAGCGCCCAGAAGTTCATTCCGGCCTCGATCGATAAGCTCTCGCGAATGCGGATGGTGCTGCCGGGCCACGTGGCCCTCGAAGTAGATGGCGGCATCCACGTCGACACCGCCGGAGCGGTCGTCGAGGCGGGCGCGAACGTGCTCGTCGCGGGCTCGGCGGTATTCGGGGCATCGGAACCGGGGGAGGCCTACAGGGCGCTCGTCGAGGCGGCCGGCGGCGCGTGACGGCTGCCGTGCGCAAGCGCTCCGCGGTGTTCTCGTTCGCCGCGGTCGTGCTCGCTATGCTCGCGATCGCGGGCTGCGGGGGCTCGTCGGGAGTGACTCCGAGCGCCTACGTGCACTCGATGTGCGCCGCGCTGGGGAACTGGAAGAACGACATCCAGAAGGCCGGCTCGACGCTCCAAGCGTCGGGCGCCGGGAACGCCTCACGGCCGATCGCCAAACAGGACTACCAGCATTTCGTGTCTGCGCTCCTGACCGCGACGCAGCGTGCGACGGGCGCGCTCAAATCAGCTGGCGAGCCGTCGGTGACGGGCGGCAAGCAGATCGCCGACGGCCTCGCCAACGCGTTCGACGGCGCCAGCCACAGGCTCGCCCAGGCGAACACCCAGGCGGCGGCGATCTCCACCGCAAGCGCCTCGACGTTCCAGCTCGCGGCCAGCGCCGTGACAACCGAGATCAGGTCCGCGCTTCAGGGGATCGCGTCGGTCAAGCCGAGCCAGAGCCAGGAGCTGCGGACGGCGGCCGCCAAGGACCCCAGCTGCCAGGTGCTGCGCGGGTAGCGGCCGGGGCCGCGCCCGTCGTCGCTAGCGCCGCCGGTACACCGCCCACAGCAGCCCCGCGAGCACGACTGTCGAGGTGAAGTAGGCGACCTCGACCCGCGTCACCTCGTTGCTGATCGAGTGGGTCGCGACCAGCAGGACGTACAGCGCCGCCGCGACGATCCAGCCGGCCGCCGCCATCCCGGCGCGCCCACGGGCGAGGGCGGCCTGGTTGAGCGTCCCCGAGATCAGGTGAAAGCCCATCCCGAGGCCGACCACCGCCAGCCCGAGACGGGCGTAGGTATGGCCCTTGTTGCCGAGCAGCGCGGTCATCACAGCCGGGCCGATAGCCAGCAGGCCGAGCGCGACGGCCCCGGCGAACGCGGCGATCACGAGCACCGTGGTCCGGATCGCGCGGTGGAACTCCTCGGGGCTCTCGCGCGCCTCGAGGCCCGCGAGGTGGGGGAGGATCGAGGTCTGGATCGCCTGGAACAGCTGCAGCGGCGCGCGGACGATCAGCATCACGTTGAAGACGAAGCCGGTCAGCCCGCTCGTGATTCCGCCCGAGGCGGCGGTGGTCGCGGCGATGATCAGCACGCCCGCGTTCAGCAGCGTCTGCTCGGAGAACATGATCGCCACCACCGAGACCGCGAACCGGCCGCCGTGGCGGAGCGTGAGATCCGTGGCGGCCTCCTCGAGCTGTGCGTGTGCAGGACCCTCGCGCGCGGCGTCCGCCACCTCGACGGCCGCCGGGGCGGGCCGGCGGACCCGGGAGAATGCGAACGGGATCACCGACAGGGACACGAACGGGGCCACCGCCATCCCGAGCCCGACGGCGTTCTGGCCCGAGCCGATCCCGACCGCCACCGCGAGCGCGAACAGAAAGCGGCTCGTCGACTCGAGGAACACGAGCCCGCCGTAGAGGTCGAAGCGCTGATTGCCGGCGAGCCAGCCGCGCGCGAAGTAGCTCGCGGCGTAAGCCAGCACCCCGACCACGAGGATCCAGTACAGCGCGCTCGAGCCGTCGAACATCCCGTTCTCGATCTGGGGACGGAGCGCCAGCGCCGCGATCAGGAACAGCGCCGCGAAGCCCGCTTGGATTGCGGCTGGAACGCGGAGGATGTGGCCGTGCAGCCCGCGTGCGCGGCGGTCGGCGATCGTCCGTGAGAGCAGCTGCTCGATCGGCCGGTAGATCACCGACAGGATCACGAACATCACCGCCCAGCAGAGCGAGATCCGGCTGTAGGACGCCGGGTCCAGCTCGTGGCTGGCGAACGCCAGGTACAGGAACGTGAAGATCCCGGTCGACGCGATCCCGATCGACAGGATCCTGGCGCTCGACGCGTAGGAGCCGTTCTTTGGCGGTTCCGGCACCGCGCCGGCCCCGGTGGGGGTCGTGAGGGCGTTCGTGTCCGTCGAGGTGC
>DATKFF010000464.1:0-4108 GCA_035511595.1 Solirubrobacteraceae bacterium
GCCGAGCCCACCGCGGCGTGGTTGCGAGACAAGCGCCACTTTCGGTCCGCTAGAGACTACCCAGCAATCGCCCTGGGTCCAAACTGATCTCCCGGTGAGCGAGGGATGCAGGCTCCCTTGCACAGGACCCGTCCGATCCGGCTATGCGGGGAGCCCAGCCGGACCGGGCCCCCGCAGCCGGGCTTACTTGTAGGTGCCGGTGTAGTTGAGCTTGTAGGCGCCGATTTTGACGTTGCCCTTGCCCGCGAACTTGGCCGTCAGCGTGTGCCCGGCCTGCCCGCCAGTCCCGCGCGTGAACTTGACCACGCCGTCGGACAGTGTCGCGTTGCCCTTGCTGTCGAGGATCGTCAGCTTCGCGGTCGCCGTTCCGATCAGCGATCCCGTCGCGGAGTACGCGGTGACCTTCTTGACGTCGACATTCAACGTGCCGGGCTTCGTCGTCGCTAGCACCTTGAGCTGATACACGATCGCGCCGGGTCCGGTGATCTTGTCGCTGCTGTCGCCCGCGTAATAACCGAGCGAGCCCACCTGATGGGTCGGTGCGAAGTACACCGTGCCACGGTCCGCCCTGCCGGCGGTTGTGGCGCCAACGGCGCTCGTGGCGCCTGCGATCACGGCTGTCACCGCCAGCAGACCCGCAACCGCGCCGAATGCACGTCGTCTGCGGTTATCCATCTCGTACCTCCCTTGTTTGCCCAAGGGAGAGGGCTGCCCACCGCCCGGGTAGCTAAACCGGCCGCGCGTCAGCGCGTGACCGCGCCGAGCGAAGCGCTCGTGACCAGCCGCGCGTATTTCGACAGCGCCGCCCCCGGATCGGGGCGCTCCGGCGGGGCGTAGTCGCGCAGGCGGGCCTCGATCTCCGCGTCGGAGAGCTCGACGTCGAGCCTGCGCGCGTCCACATCGAGCGTGATCTGGTCGCCGTCCTGGACGATCCCGATCGGGCCGCCCTTGACGGACTCCGGCGCGACGTGACCGGCCATCAGGCCGTGCGTGGCCCCCGAGAAACGCCCGTCGGTGAGGAGCGCGACGTCCTCCCCCAGGCCTTCGCCGACGAGCGCGGCGGTTACCGCCAGCATCTCGCGCATCCCCGGGCCGCCGGCCGGCCCCTCGTTGCGGATCACGATGACGTCGCCGGCCTTGATGTCCCGCTGCCGGACCGCCGCCATCGCGTCCTCCTCAGACTCGAACACGCGCGCGGGTCCGCTCTGCTTGCGGCGTTCATGGCCTGCGAGCTTGACGACACACCCGTCCGGCGCGAGGTTGCCGTGGAGGATCGCGAGCCCGCCGGTCGGCTTGATCGGGTCATCGAGCGGGCGCACCACCCGCTGCCCCTCGGTTTCGTGCGCCTCGTCGGCGATCTCGCCGACGGTCCGGCCGCTCACCGTCTGGGCGCCGCCGTGAAGCAGGCCCGCGTCCTTCAGACGCTTGAGCACGAGCGGCACGCCGCCCGCCTCGTACAGGTCGGGGGCGACGTACTGGCCGCCGGGCTTGAGGTCGCAGAGCAGCGGCGTGCGCTCGCTGATTCGGTCGAAGTCGTCGATCGAGAGCTCGACGCCGATCTCGTTGGCGACCGCCAGCAGGTGCAGCACGCCGTTGGTCGAGCCGCCGCTGCACGCGATCGCGGCGATTGCGTTCTCGAGCGCCTCGCGCGTGATGATGTCGCTGGGCCGCTGCCCGCGGGCGAGCACGTCCATCACGAGCCGCCCGGCATCCGCCGCGACCTCGGCCTTGCGCGGGTCGGTGGCCGGAACCATCGACATGCCGGCTGGGGAGATCCCGAGGACCTCGAAGGCCATCGCCATCGTGTTGGCGGTGAACTGGCCGCCGCAGGCGCCGGCGCCGGGGGACGCGACCGCCTCGAGCTCGGCGAGCTCCGCCTCGGTGATCGTGCCGGCGTCGTAGCGCCCGACCGCCTCGAACACCTCCTGGATCGTCACCCGCTCGCCGTGGAAGTGGCCGGGCATGATCGAGCCGCCGTACAACATCACGCCGGGTACGCCGAGCCGGCACAGCGCCATGACCGTCGCCGGGATCGTCTTGTCGCAGCCGGAGATCGTGATCACTGCGTCGAACATGTGCGCGTCGCAGACGAGCTCGATCGAGTCGGCGATCACCTCGCGGCTCGGAAGCGAGGCCCGCATGCCGGCCGTGCCCATCGTGATCCCATCGGAGATCGCAATCGTGTTCAGCTCCATCGGCGTGCCGCCCGCGTCCCGAATCCCCTCCTTGACCTTCGCCGCGAGCGCACGGAGGTGGAAGTTGCACGGCATCGTCTCGATCCAGGTGTTGGCGACCGCGACGAGCGGCTTCGAGAGCGCCTCGTCGTCGTAGCCGATTCCCTTCAGGTAGGCGCGTGCAGCGGCACGCTCGGGGCCATCGGTCAGCGCGCGGCTGCGGTGCTTGAGGTCGAACGAGGGCATCGGCGGGCGTGACTGTAGCGGGCC
This sequence comes from Solirubrobacteraceae bacterium, assembly GCA_035511595.1. Lineage (GTDB taxonomy): Bacteria > Actinomycetota > Thermoleophilia > Solirubrobacterales > Solirubrobacteraceae > Palsa-465. The sequence goes on from DATKFF010000464.1 coordinate 2,445, forward strand.
GCTTGGCCCGGGCCGCTCCGACGGATCTAGCCGGCGGCGTCGGCCCTGCTTGGCGTGGTGCGCTCGGGCGCCTGGCGCATCCGGCGGCGCTCCCACTGCGACAGGCGCCACAGGTCGCGCCGAACCTGGTCGGGGTCGAGCTGGCGGCCGGGTAGGTGCATGTTCGCGGTCGCGAGCAGCCGGCGCTCGTCGCCCGTCAGCGCCATCCACTTGGCCAGCGCATCGTCGGAGTCAGGCAACCGGGCGCTCCCGTACGGCCGCGTCTCGTCCGGAAATGCGACGCAGTACTCGCCGAGCAGCCGATGAGTCTGGGCGAGATACGCGACGATCGGGCGGTGGGGATAGATCAGGTAGGCGTACGCCGCCCCGCCGGTTGCGCCGACATCGTCGGGGCCGTCAGCCTGGGTTCCCCACACCCGGATGAACCCCAGGTCGCGGTACATCCCCCACTCCTCGTCGCCGACGCACGAGCGCAGCAGCTCACGGGCGCGATGCTCGGCACGGCGCTCGCGGCCGGGGTCGTACACGAGCGTGGGGACCTTCTTGCGGCGGGCTCGCATCCGCCGCCAGGCCTGTTCGATTCGGGGGACGATCAGGTCCGAGACGAGCGCCAGAACAACGAGCGCGGTCGCGGCGAGGGCAAGGACCACCGCGACCCTCGGCCCTAGCGGCCGCCGGCCGCGCGCGGGAAGAAGATCACGCGCTCAGCGTTCCGAGGGATGTCCTCGAACGAGCTGACCATCCGAGAGTCGCGACGACCCTGCGGCCCCGCGAGTGGCACAGCCGCCCACAGTCCGGCATCGAGTTGCGCGCGGAATTCGGCGATCAGCCGCTCCTCGTCAGCGGCGACGTCAATGTCTCCCTCGGCGATCAGGACCTCACCATGACCGGGCTTCATCTGCAGAAACCGCACTCCAGGATTATGTCAAAGGGCGCTCGCGTGGTCGCGGGCGTCGTGAGCCGAGACATCCGCGCCTCCGATCCGGTCGGCCACGCCGAGCACGTCGACCGGCCCGGCGCCCGCGCCGACGTCCTCCAGCCCGTCGCGAACCGCGCGAGAGGCGAGCTGCTTGGCGGCGCGCGCTGCCGCCAGCGGGTCGTCGCCCCATGCCAGGCGGGCTGCAAGGACCGAGGAATGGGTGCAGCCCGATCCGTGTGCAGCGCCGTCAGGGTACCGGTCTCCTTCCAGATCGACGAGGCGCTCCCCGTCGAAGAACACGTCGGCCGCCTGTTCGCGGTGGCCGCCGGTCACGACGACGACCTCGGGCCCGAGCGCGTGGATCGCACGCGCGAGCGCCGGAACGGAGAGTTCGCCTGCGTCCGTGGAAGTCACGCGGTCGGCGACCAGCGCCCGAGCCTCGGGCACGTTCGGCGTCAGCACGGTGACGCGCGGAAGCAGCAGCTCGATCAGGCCCGAGCGGGCCGAGGGCTCGAGCAGCTTGGCCCCCGACTCCGCGACCATCACCGGATCGAGTACAACCGGCGTCCCCGTCGCGAGCTCGTCGAGCAGGTCCGCGACGACCCCGATCGTCGCGAGGTCTCCGAGCATCCCGATCTTGACGGCGTCGATCCCGATGTCGTCGCGGACGGCCCGCACCTGTGCGGCGATCACCTCGGGCGGGACCGCGTGGACGGCGCTCACGCCGACCGTGTTCTGCGCGGTC
>DATKFF010000465.1:0-3161 GCA_035511595.1 Solirubrobacteraceae bacterium
CTCGGCTGCGCCGTCAACGGGATCGGCGAGGCCCGGCACGCCGACTTCGGGATCACCGGCGCGAAGGACGCCGGCGCGATCTACTCGAAGGGCAAGATGCTGCGCAAGGTCAAGACCGACGACCTGGTCGACGAGCTGTTCGCCGAGATCGACAAGTACTACGCCGCCGGCAAGCGCGTCGTCCGTGACGAGCGCGCGGCAGCCGAGGCCGAGCAGTGGCTGGCCGAGAACGAGGATGAGAGCGCGATGACCCCCGAGCGGATGGCCGCGCTGGAGGCGGCCGCCGCTGAGGAGCAGAACGGCGCGGCCGAAGAACCTGCGACGGTAAGGCTCGACGAAGACGCCTCTCCCGTGGCGGGGCGGCGCTTCACCCGCGCCTAGGGCGCGACTCGGCGGCTAATGCCGGGTGGGCCGGTGGCGCAATCTGGGGCTGGGCTAGCGGATTGGACCGCGGTCGCACCGTCGCCGGAGCTTCGTCGGGGCACGTGGCCGGGGTGGGCCGTCGGGCTGGCGATCGCGGCGCCGTTCCTGGCTGCCATCGCCGCGCTGCGCGGGCTGACGGTGGCGCTGCCGATCTTCCATTCGACCGACGAGCTGGTCTACCACTACCCGACGATCCTGCGGTTCTCGCACCAGCTGCCGTTTCCGGATCTCGCCAGCTATCACGCCGCGCAGACCCCGCTGTTCCACCTGCTGATGGCCTACGTCGGAAAGGTGGTCGGCTACGAGCTGTGGCGTCTGCGGCTGGTCGAGGCGCTGATCTCCTACCTGCTCGCCCTGGCCGTATACGGGCTGCTTCGCCGCCGGCTGCGATTGGCCCAGCCCGCGGCGCTGGCGCTGACGGTGCTGTTCGTGCTCTCCCCGTACGTGTACGGGACGTCGTTCCGGGTGATCACCGACAACCTGGCGACGCTCTTCATCGTGCTCGCGCTCGATCGCTTCGAGCGGTTCCGTGAGACTCAGTCGCTGGGGCCCTTCGCGGCCGGCTGCGCGGCCGTCGGAGCGGCGATGCTGACTCGCCAGAGCGCCGCGTTCATGGTCGGCGTGGCCGCGTTGTACGGGCTCGGGACTCCGCTCAGCCGGAGGCGGCGAGTGATCGCCGCGGGGACCCTCGCGGCGGCGTGCGCGCCGGTCGCGGCGCTGTTCCTGACCTGGCATGGGTTGGTCCCGCCGGGCGGAAACCCGGCCTCGTGCGGCCTCTGCTCAGGCGCCGGCGGCGCGGGGCTCGAGGTCCGGACGCCCGAGCTGGCGCTCGCGACGATCGGCCTCTACGGGCTCGTGCTGTTCGGTCCCGAGCTCGTGACGCTGGCCCGGGCGGCGGCTGCCGAGGCGCCACGACGGCTCCTGAGCCGGCCGACCGGCTCGCTCCGAGCGCCGCTGCTCGGCGCGTTCGCGGGTGTCGTGCTGCTGCTGGCGTTCCCGGCGCACACGCGGGCCGACTCGGCCGGGCTGATCTGGGCGGTGGCGCGGCACGTGCCGGCCGTGCTCGGCACCCCGCTCGTGTTCTGGGCGCTTGTACCTGCGGCCGGCGCGATCCTCGTGTGGCGAATCCGGGCCGCGCCGCGCCGCTGGATCGTCGTCGTGTTCACCGCCTGCTTCCTGCTCGGCACGCTCGTGATCCGCTACCCCTGGCAGAAGTACGTCGATCCGTTCGCGCTGCTGATCGTGATGATGACCGTCCGCCCCCGCGAGCTCGTGTCGCCGCGCGCGCTGGCGGGCGCCGCGGTGCTGGCGCTGGCGTTCATCGTCTACACGGCCGACTACTCCTCGCATGCCAACCGGCAGCTGGCGGCGACACGGATAACGCGGATCACGGTCGAGAAAGCGCCATCTGGCGGCGCTTTCTCGACCCACATCCGGCCGTCGGCCGATTACGACGCCGCGGCGAACCCCTCGGCCACCTTCGGCCAGTTGACGACGTTCCACCACGCGTCGATGTAGTCGGGTCGGCGGTTGTTGTAGGTCAGGTAGTACGCGTGCTCCCACACGTCGACCCCGAGCAGCGGCGTCTGACCGGAGGAGATCGGCGAGTCCTGGTTGGGGGTCGAGACGATCGCCAAGCCGGAGCCGTCGTGCACGAGCCACGACCAGCCCGAGCCGAACTGGCCGACGCCCTTGGCCTTGATCTGCGCCTTGAAGTCGTCGAATGACCCAAACGCCGCGTCGATCGCCGAGCGCAGGGCGCCGTCGGGCTCGCCGCCGCCGTTGGGCGACATCCACACCCAGAACAGCGAGTGGTTGTAGTGGCCCCCGGCGTTGTTGCGGACCACGTTCCGCTTGTCGTCGGGGATCTGATCAAGGTTCTGGAGCACGTCCTCGACGGGCCTGTCGGCCCACTCCGTGCCCTCCAGGGCGTTGTTGGCGGCGGTGACGTACGCCTGGTGGTGCTTGTCGTGATGCAGGTGCATCGTCTCTTCGTCGATGGTCGGCTGAAGCGCGTTGTAGTCGTAGGGGAGGGGTGGAACTTCGTATGCCATGACAGGCTCCTTGCAGAAGCGTTCGGTGACAGTAGTTCTTCTATCACTCACGGATACCCTTCGCCCGCAGATGACCCGCCTTTCAAGCTTCTTCCTCCCGACCGAGCGCGAGCCCCCGGCTGACGCCGAGGCGATCTCCCACATCCTGATGGTCAGAGCCGGATTGATCCGGCAGGTCGGCGCCGGGCTGTGGTCGTGGCTTCCGGCCGGCTGGCGGGTCCACCAGAAGATCGTGGAGATCGTGCGTGAGGAGATGAACGCGATCGGCGGCCAGGAGATGCTGATGCCGGTTCTGCAACCCGCAGATCCGTGGCGGCGAACCGGCCGTTACGCCATCGACGAGCTGTTCAAGCTGAAGGACCGCCGCGGCGCCGACCTCGTGCTCGCGCTGACGCACGAGGAGATCGTCACGCTGCACGTCGCGTCCGCCGTGCGCTCCTACCGGGACCTGCCGATGATCCTCTACCACTTCCAGATCAAGGAGCGGGACGAGGCGCGCCCCCGCGCCGGAGTTCTGCGGACGCGCGAGTTCATCATGAAGGACTCCTACACCTTCGACCGCGACGCGGCGGGGCTCGACGAGAGCTACCAGAAGCACGTGCGGGCGTACGACCGGATGATGGATCGCCTCGGCCTCGAGTGGTACCGAGTCGAGGCCGACGTCGGGATGATGGGCGGCACCGG
>DATKFF010000466.1:0-5875 GCA_035511595.1 Solirubrobacteraceae bacterium
CCATTCGCGCACCGAGTGGTAGTCGTGGCCGCCGGTGAAGATGTTCGGGGTCGGGAGTCCCATCTCGCTCAGCAGCGATCCGTCGGTGCCGCCGCGGATCGGGTTGCGAACGGGCTCGATCCCCTCGCCCCGGATCGCCTCTTCGGCCGCCGCCACCACCTCCGGAACGCGCTCGAGGTAGCGGCGCATGTTGCTGTACTGGCGGTGGAAGTCGAGCTCGAGGCGGGCGGGCGGCGCCGACGCGACGACTTCACGCGCGGTGCGCTCGAGCAGCTCGACCTGGGCCTGGAGGCGATCCTCGTCGAAGTCGCGGAGGATCGCCCTGATCCGTGCCCGGCCGGCGGTCGCGTCGAGTTCGAACGGGTGGATGAATCCCTCACGATCGGCGGTCCGCTCGGGGCTCAGTTCCTCCGGCAGCGAAGCCACGATTCGCGCCGCCAGCCGCAGCGCGTTGACGAGCTTGCCGGTGGCCTGGCCGGGATGGACGTCGACGCCATCGATCGTCACGATCGCCTCGATCGCGCTGAAGCTCTCGTCTTGGAGCTCGCCGAGGGACGAGCCGTCGAGCGTGTAGGCGCAGGCCGCCCCGAACCGGTCGATGTCGAACAGCGCGGCACCGAGGCCGATCTCCTCATCGGGCGTGAAGGCGACGCGGACGGTCGGGCGGGGCAGCTCCGGATGTGCGGCGAGGTAGGCGACCGCGCTCATCACCTCGGCCACGCCGGCCTTGTCGTCGGCGCCGAGCAGCGTGTCGCCGCTCGAGCTGATCACGTCGTGCCCGGCCTTGCCTTCGAGATCGGGCATGCTCGCGGGATCGAGCACCGTGCCGCGTCGCGGAAGCTGGATCACGCCGCCGTCGTAGGACCGATGCACGAGCGGCTCGACGCCCGCCCCCGGGGCGTCCGGGCTCGTGTCCATGTGCGCGATCAGGCCGATCACCGCCTCGCCGTCGGGCGCCTCGCGGGAGGCCGGAAGCGTGGCGGTCACGTACCCGTTGTCGTCAAGTAGGGCGTCGGCGAGTCCAGCCGCGCGGAGCTCTTGCACCAGCAGCCGCGCCAACTCGAGCTGGCCGGGCGTGCTCGGCGACGATGTCCGATCCCGGCGCGATTGTGTGTCGATTCGCACGTACCGCGTGAAACGCTCCAGTACGTCCGGGGCGAGCTCCTCGGCAAGCCGGGATGTGAAGGCCGCGCGCTCCATCCTTGCTCTCAGTATGACTGGGCAGTCGTTTCGCGCTGCCCCCGCTGGGTAGGCCCAACCGGGAGCTACGAACGACCTCAGGAGGGAGCGACCCAATGGCGACACAGACACCGTCGCAACGTCAGGCAGCCGCGAAACGCGCTGCCGCAACCCGCAAGCGAAACGCAACCAGCCGCAGTGCGTCGGCAACCAAGGCATCCGCCCGGCGTACCCGGAAGGCCGCAACCGCCGGCGCAAAGCAGACCACCCGCGAGGCCAGCCGGACGACCCGGCAGGCAGGCCGCACGGCCGAGCGGGGGCTCGAAACCACCGGCACCCGGATCGGCGCGATCGGCCGCCAGGCCCAGCGTGCGGTGCTGATCCAGGTCGGCGCGGCCGCAACGGTCGGCGAGAAGGTCAAGCAGACCGCCCGCACCTACTCGAGCCTTGACCGCGTGGTCCGGGAGCTCGACCGCTTCGAGCGGCGCGGCGCGCGAGCGCTGGGCCGCAGGCAGCGGGTCATCAATCGCCGCCGGCGCGATCTGAAGCACGAGCTCCGCAGCGCGGGGCGAAGCATCGAGTCTCGCGCCGAGGGGCTGCGCGATGACGCCAGGTCCGCCGCTGAGCAGGTGACCAGCCTGGTCTGACCGGCGGAAGCCAGGCGCGCACGGTTCCCGCGCGAGCGGGCCGGCGCGCCTCCTCAGGCTCCACGGAAGGCAGCAGCACGGTCCACGGATGGCAAGCACCCAGCGCAGGCGTCGGCTCAGGCGCTCGGATTGCTCGGAGCCGGGACTGCGCCGGGTGCGACGAGGACGCGGTTTCGCGTACCTCGACGAGGCGGGGCGCAGCCTCACCGACCGTGAGGCGCTCGAGCGGGTCCGCGGGCTGGCGATACCGCCGGCCTGGCGGGACGTCTGGATCTGTCCCGACCCGTTCGGGCATCTGCAGGCGACGGGAGCCGACGCCGCCGGCCGCAAGCAGTACCTCTACCACCCGCGCTGGCGCGAGCACCGTGACCGCCAGAAGTTCCGGCGGATGGAGCACTTCGCGGAGCTGCTGCCGAAACTCCGCCGCCGCGTCGCCGCCGACCTCAAGGACGACGAGCTGTCCCGCCGGCGAGTGCTCGCGTGCGCGGTGCGGCTGCTCGACGTCGGCATGTTCAGGATCGGAAGCGAGGAGTACGCCGATGACGACGGGGGCGTGGGGCTCGCGACGATCCGGAAGGGGCACGTCTCGCTCACCGACTCCGGCGCGGCGTTCGATTATCCGGCGAAGGGTGGGATCCGCCGAGCGCAGGTGATCGTCGACCCGGTGGCGCTCGAGGTGGTGCGCGCGCTGTGGCGCCGGCGCTCAGGCGGCGACCAGCTCCTCGCGTACCGCAGCGGGCGACACTGGTCCCGCGTGCGCTCGGAAGAGATCAACGAATACCTCAAGCATCAGCTCGGCGAGGAGTTCAGCGCCAAGGACTTCCGGACCTGGAACGCGACCGTGCTCGCATCCGTATCGCTCGCGACGGACGGCCGCGGCGCCGAATCCAAGGCCGCGCGCAAGCGCGCGATCGACCGCTCCGTGCGGGCCGTGGCGGAGCTGCTCGGAAACACGCCGGCGGTCGCCAGGCGGTCGTATATCGATCCGCGCGTATTCGACCGCTATCTCTCGGGATGGACGATCGCGGGCGCGCTCGACCGGCTCGGTCGCCTCGATCCCGTCCACGATCGCCAGCGTGCTCGGCTGGAGCACGGGGTGCTCGACCTGTTGGCGGACAACAGTGATTCGCCCGCGCTGGAGCGGGACTGAGCGGCCGGCAGCATCCGCGGGCGGCGCCCGATCCGGCCACTTTCGACCTAAATCCGGAACCTTGGGACCAAAAAGCGGTAAATCGGCCGGGCGGGCCACTCAAGCCAAAAGGCTTTCCGGCCGAGGAAGACTGTGATAGAACGGACGTGTCTGCAACCCCCGGAGGGATTCCCCGTGGCGGCGACCTTGCATATGGGCGCACCTGCGCGCGCGATTGGCTCATCTGAGCTATTCGCGCGTTGGCGGCGGTTCAACGACCGCCGAGCAAGAGACGAACTGATCGAGCGGTTCCTCCCGCTCGCGCGCAAGCTTGCGCGCAGGTACGTGCAGTCCAGCGAGCCCTACGAGGATCTGGTGCAAGTTGCGAGCCTCGGGCTCGTCAAGGCCGTCGAGCGCTTCGACCCCGATCGCGGGTTCGCCTTCAGCTCGTTCGCGGTCCCGACGATCGTCGGGGAGCTCAAGCGCTACTTCCGCGACACCGCCTGGGCGCTGCACGTCGACCGTGGGGCGCAGGAGCGTGCCCGGAAGATCTCTGATGCCCAGCAGAAGCTCAGCTCGCGCACCGGCAGGATGCCCACTGTCGACGAGCTCGCTCAGTACCTCGAGATCAGCCAGGAGGATGTCCTCGACGGCCTCCAGACCGCAGAGGCCTACGGCGCCATCTCGCTCGACGCGCCGCTCACTGGCGAGGACGACGAGGAGACGAGCCGACTCGACGCGATCGGCGAGGAGGACGAGCGCCTCGAGCTCGTCGATCAGCACGCCACGATCTTTGCGGCCGCCCGACATCTGCCAAACCGCGAGCGTGAGATCCTCTTCCTGAGGTTCGGCGAGGACCTCACACAGTCCGAGATCGCCGACCGGGTCGGCGTCTCGCAGATGCAGGTCTCACGACTCCTGCGCCGGTCGCTCCACCGTCTGCGCGAGCTGACCGAAGAGCGGGCCTAGGCGCCCCGCCGCGCGGCGGGGCGCACCGTCGGCGCCCGCGCCGGCGCGGGCGGCATTCACCAGCGGCCGTACCACCTTCGGCGCCCGCCCGCGGCGTCCGCCACGCCGCCGACGAAGAAACCGATCAGCCAGAGGATCACCGCGGCGATCAGCACGAACCACAGAAAGTGCGCCGCGAAGCCAAGCCCGCCAAATATGGCGAGGATCAGAAGCAGCACGATCAAAGCAACCATCCGTTCTCCCTTCCGGGTGGCGAACACCCATGTCCTTTGCGTGCCAGGCCTACCCGTGGTCGCCCCGAGGCATGCGCCGCCGGTTCATCGTCGCGCCACCGATCGGTCCGCCCCCGAAACCCGGTAGGCTCGCGGCTCCGTGCAGAGCAACTTCAGCGTCGAAGTCCACGACGAGGATCGCGCCGTGGTGATTGGGGTGAGCGGAGAACTGGACCTGGCGTCGAGTCCTGCGCTCGAGCACGAGCTCGAGCAGGGCGCCGCGTCCAAGGCCGAACTGGTGATCGTCGACCTGCGCAACCTCGAGTTCATGGACTCCACCGGTCTAAGCGTGCTCGTGCGAGCACACCAGCGGGCGACCGAGAACGGTCAGCGCTTCGGAGTTGTCAAGGGTCCCCAGCAGGTGCAGCGGCTCCTCAGCCTCACCGGCGTGGCCGACCGCCTCACGCTCGCGGACTCGGCCGACGAGCTGCTGTCCGCCTCAGACTGACGCCGGCGCCCGCAGGCGCTCATCCAGCATCACGACTCGGAGCGCCTCGGCGCCCTCTTCGGCGCGGACGTCCAGCTCGTCGCTCAGCAGCTTCAGCGCGGAGGCGACCTCGCTGGAGTCGCCGTCGGTGATCCCCGAGCTCGTGCCCGGACGGAAGGGGCCGATCGTCAGCTCGAGCCGCCGCGTGTCGGTCGCCAGCCCGAACGCGATCCGAGGAGCGCTCGCGGCTTCGACCGCGTGTGCGGCGAGCGCGTCCGTCACGAGATACACGTCCGAGAACCGGTCGAGCGAGAATCGTGCGCGAGCGGCCATCGCCCTGGCGAGGCGCCCGAGCACGCTGCCGACGAGGCTCACCGGTGAGAGCGAGACGATCGCGTCGCCGTCCAGGCGATCCCCCCACCCGTCCTCCGGCGCCGCCGCGGCAGGCTGCTTGTACAGCGGCCTGCCATCGCGCCGGCTGGCGAACTGCATCCACACCTCGGTGCCGTCGCCGTCACGCAGGGGGCGGAAGGCGGTCTGCTGGGCGAGCGCGCGCATGATCGGGATTCCGACGCCCTGCAGGCGGTCGTCGGACGGCGTCAGGACGGGGATCCCGGCGCCCTTGTCACGGACGATCACCTGGATCCCGTCGTCCTCCACGTAGAGGCACACCCAGAGGGGCCCGCTGCCGCCGTGGTACGCGTGCATGACCACGTTGTTGCACGCCTCGCTGACCGCCGTCTTGAGGTCGTCGAGCAGCTCCGGGTCGAGCTGCAGCAGCTCCGCAACCCCGCCGAGCATGCCTCGGACGAGAGTCAGCGTCTCCGGGCTCGAGTCGAGCTTGAGACTAATCGTTGGAGAGTCGTCGGTCACGACCGGCTCTCACTCTCTCCGGGATTGAACAGAATCTCTGCGCCACATACCCAACGGTTCTTCGGGCGAAACCCGACCAGGTGACTGCGCGCAAAGCGACGGCAGTCTACCCGAAGCCGGAGTTTTCGCGGCGTGTGCGCGGCGCGCAGCCTGGCTAGCGGCCAATCCGGCGCAGGAGCTGGCGCCCCTGGGCGGGGACGGTGGAGATCAGCTCGCGGGTCTCCGTGAGCCCATCGCGGAGCTCGCGATCTCCGACCTCGACCGGGAGCAGCGAATCCTGCATCTCGGCGATCACGTGATCGGCCTGCTCGGTCGCTTCGATCGCCCGCTCGAGGTAGACGCGGGGGTCACCGGAGTGCATTCCGGGAGAACCGTCACC
>DATKFF010000467.1:0-3329 GCA_035511595.1 Solirubrobacteraceae bacterium
CTGATGCGAGCCGAGGACCGCGACCGGCACGATCGGGGCGCCGGACTCGAGCGCCAGCCGCCCGATGCCGGGGCGCGCCTGCTCGGCCAGCTCGCCGTTGCGAGAGCGCCCGCCCTCGCAGTACATGCCGAGCGCGCCACCGCGATCGAGGAGCTCGGGCTGAAGCAGGCAGCCGCGGTCGCGACCGCGTAAGTCGACGGCACGCGCGTCGGCCTCAGCGGTGTCCGACCGGCTCGGGCTCGGCGTCTCCCTTGCGTCTGCGCTCCTGGCGGCGCCTGTCACGCGCGGCGCCGAGCGACCCGCGGTGACCGAGCAACCGGAGCTGGGCGTACTGCTCCCGGATCCGGTCGAGGATGTAGTCGGCGGCCTCCTGCTGCTGCTCGCGAGTGCTGTGCTCCAGCTTCTCGAACCGGAAGGGCGTGCCGTACTGGACCGTGACCTTTGGGAACGAGAGCCGCTTCCAGTTGCGCACCTGGTGGGACCCGAGGATCGCGATAGGGACGACGGGGGCGCCGGACTCGAGCGCCAGCCGCCCGATGCCGGGCCGCGCCTGCTCGCCGATCGCGCCAGTCCGTGAGCGCCCGCCCTCCGCGTACATCACCACTGCGTCTCCGCGGCCGAGCAGCTTGAACGCGGTCGTGAACGCGTCCTCGTCCTGGTGTCCGCGACGGACCGGGAACACGCCGCCGTGGCTGAAGATGTAGGTCGCGACCCCGGGCTTGAACATCTGTGACTTGGCCATGAACCGGACCCGCCGGCGGATGAACGTGCCGAGGAAGAAGTGGTCCATGAACGAGCCGTGGTTCGGCGCCAGGATCACGGGGCCGTTGGGGACGTTTTCGGACCCGATCCCCCGCGCCCTGAACACGAGCAGCGAATAGGGCATGACGAAGAACCGCGTCAGCTCATAGGTCCACCCCGCCTCGCCGCTGCGCGCGCGCTCGTGGAACTGCACGAAGTACTCCTCCGGGCGGGGGTCCCGGTAGACCTGCGGCTTCAGCTCGACGTCTGGCATCGCTCGGTTCAGATACCCCTGGACGCGGCGATTGTCACGGCGCGTCCAGCTCGGCTGACCGTCGGGGCTAACCGGTCAGCGGCAACACCAGCGTCGGTTTGTCGATCTCGTGTTCCTCGCCCATCGGAACCACGCCGTTGCCGATCGCGAAGAACTCGATCACGTGCGAGCCCCAGCCGTGATTGCGCTGCACCAGCTGGACTCCGGCGATACCTGCCGACTGGAGCTCCGTCGCCTCGGTCTGCATCCGCTCCATAGCCAGTTCTCGCGCCTCGTACAGCGCCTGCGTGTAGAGCGGCATCTCCTGGTTGCGGCCCATCTGCTTCCACGAAGCCCGGAGCCCCTGGTGAGCGACGTGGTAGACGCAGTTGCCCATCACGAGCCCGACCGGGCGGTACCCGGACCGCAGGAGCGTCGAGAAGTCCTGGCCGCTCAGATCCGAGGTGAACGGCCTGCCGTTGGGCGCACGATGAAGCTCGCCACCGCGGTGCTTGACCGCGGTTCCGACCGCGATGAACTCGGCCAGGTCGGCACCCCATTCGTAGCGCCCGATCTCGAGCCGGACGCCGACGACCCCGTCGGCTCCTAGCTGGTCGGCCTCCTCCTCCATCCGCGTCATCGCCAGCTCACGCGCGTGGTACATGGCCTGGGTCAGCACGCCGAGTTCCTGGTTCCGGTTGTAGCTCGCGATCTGGATCCCGATGTGGTAGATCGAGCTCCCGAGCACCAGCCCGAGCGGATCAAACCCTGCCTCCTTGACCAGCAGGAACTCGTTGACGGAGAGGTCGCTGGTGAAGAAGCCTCGGGCTGCATCCTGCTTCATCCGCTCGATCCGCTCGCGTCCGGATTCGGGGATCCCGGCGAGCGAGCCGGACTCATAGGCACCCGCATGCGGCGCCTCCGCGGGCGACCCGTTATCCGCGTCGACGATCGCCGGAGCGTCCTGCGCTTCCACTTGCTTTGACGGGTCGTCGCCCCGCTTCAAGAACGCCATCTTGCGTCCTCCTAATCGATGAGCAGGCGCTCGAGTGCCTGCCTCGTCTTTTCGCTGCGCCCGGCTTCGGCTGCGAGCGCTTCGCTCACGGCCGCGAGCCAGGCGTCGATATCGAGCATCTCTGTCTTAAGGACGATACCCCCCGACAGTCGCGCGCCCCGGGTCTCGAGCGCACCTCCGTCGCTGACCAGCTCGAGCCGGCGGTCGCCGGCGTTGATCGTGATCCGGTTGACGACCTTCGGACCGCGCAGCCCGCTGCGGCGCCGGTCGACCCGGACGCGCCCCGGAAGCACGTCCTCGAGCTTGATCGCGAGCGCCTCGACGAACGCCTGCAGGTCGGTCGTGTCGGCGCGAAGCGACGCGGTCACGAGGTCGAGGTCGAGCGCGTCGGGCTCCGGTGCCACGGCTCTGAGGCTACCTCTCGGCCCAGCCGCGCGAGCGCTCGACCGCCCGGCGCCAGTTGCGCAGCAGGGCCTCTCGCTGGTCATCGCTCATGGCCGGCTCGTAGCGACGCTTGACCCGCCAGCTCACGCGCACCTGCTCGAGCGTCCAGCGCCCGATCCCGACCCCCGCCAGGTACGCCGCGCCGAGCGCGGTCGTCTCAGGGATCTCGGGGACGACAACGGGCACTCCGAGGACGTCGGCCTGGAACTGCATCAGCCACTCGTTGGCGGTCGCGCCCCCGTCGGCCCGCAACTCGGTCAGCTCGACGCCACCGGTCGTCTCCATCGCCCGCACCGCGTCGACCGTCTGGTAGGCAATCGACTCGAGCGCCGCGCGCGCCAGGTGCGCGACCCCGGCGCCGCGGGTCAGGCCGACGATCGCGCCGCGCGCGTACGGGTCCCAGTGCGGCGACCCGAGCCCGGTCAGCGCCGGGACGAAGTAGACCCCGTCGTTGCCCTCCAGCGAGGCCGCCAGCTGCGCCGTCTCACTCGCGGTGTCGATGATCCCGAGTCCGTCACGCAGCCACTGGACCGCGGCGCCGGTCACGAAGATCGCCGCCTCGAGCGCGTACACGAGCCTTCCCTCCCCGATCCGCCACGCGACCGTGCTGAGCAGCCCGTCGGCGGGGTCGGGCGCGCTGTAGCCCGCGTTCTGGAGCACGAACGAGCCGGTGCCGTACGTGTTCTTGCCAAGGCCCGGGTCGATACAGGCCTGGCCGAACAGCGCCGCCTGCTGATCGCCGGCGATCCCGGCGATCGGGACCACATGGCCGTGCAGCGCCTCCGCGCGCGTCGTGCCGAGCGCACCGCTGCTCGGCCCCAGCTCCGGCAACGATGGCCGTGGCACGCCGAACAGCTCGAGCAGATCCGGGTCCCA
>DATKFF010000468.1:0-3956 GCA_035511595.1 Solirubrobacteraceae bacterium
CGCACGAGCAGGCTCTGGCCGACGCCGGTGCGATCGGGCCGGGCGACACGCGGCCCTTCGCCGGCGTTCCGATCGCGATCAAGGACAACCGGCCGGTGGCCGGGATGCCGATCACGATGTGCAGCGACCTGTTCGGCGACACGATCGCGCACCACGACGCGTTTCTCGTTCGCCGCCTGCGTGAGGCGGGGTTCGTGATCGTCGGCAAGACGACGCTGCCGGAGATGGGAATCCTGCCGACGACCGAGTCGTGCCGGTTCGGTCCCACGCGCAACCCATGGGACCTCGACCGGACGCCGGGCGGGTCGAGCGGCGGCTCGGCGGCGGCGGTCGCCGCGGGGATGGTGCCGATCGCGCACGGCAACGACGGCGGCGGCTCGATCCGGATCCCTGCCGCGTGCTGCGGCCTGGTCGGGCTGAAGGCGGCACGCGGCAGGGTCTCCGTGGGCCCCGACGGCGGCGACAGCCTGCTCGTCCAGGACGGGGCGCTGACGCGGACGGTCGCCGAGACCGCCGAGCTGCTCGACCTGCTGGCCGGCTACGAGCGCGGCGACTCGACCTGGGCGCCGCCGGCTCCCGAGCGCTTTGCGGAGCTCGCCGGCCGCCGGCCCGGCCGCCTGCGCATCGGGCTCGCGCTGAACCCGCCGCTCGATGGCGCCACGCTCGACCCCGCGTGCGAGCGCGCCGCGCGCGACGCGGCGGCCGCGCTCGAGACGCTCGGCCACAGCGTCGAGGAGATCACGCCGCCCTGGTCTCACCAGGACGTCCTCTCGGACTTCACCCGGACGTTCGCCCCGTTGGTCTCGCTGACGACGATGGTCGGTGGCCGGCTGCGCGGCCGGGAGCCGACCGCGGAGGACGTCGAGCCCCTGACCTGGGCGATCTGGGAGCGTTCGCTCGCCACCAACGCGGTCGCGTACCTCAGCGCCGAGGCGCGGATCAAGGCGCTGGCGCGAAAGGTCGTCAGCTTCCTGGACGCATACGACGCCGTGCTGACCCCGGCGCTCGGTCGCCCGCCGGTCCCGATCGGGGAGATCCACGGCCGCGGCCCCGACCCCTGGGAGCACTACCAGCGCTCCGGGTACTTCACCCCGTACACGGCGATCTTCAACGTCACCGGTCTGCCCGCGATCTCGTTGCCGCTCTACCAGACCGAGGATGGGCTGCCGCTGGCGGTGCAGCTCGGCGGGCGGGCGCTCGGCGAGGGCGCGCTCCTGTCGCTCGCAGCGCAGCTCGAAGCCGCGCAGCCGTGGGCCGAGCGCGTCCCGCCGCTGGCGAGCCAACCTGCGGTCTAGTCCCGGAGCTCCTCGGCGAGGAGCCCGTAGAGGACGCCGTCCAGCCACTGCTGACGGCGCCGGTAGGCGCGCCGGCGGGTGCCCTCGCACGTGAACCCGGCTCGCTCGAACACGCGCCGTCCCGCGAGGTTGTCGCCGTAGGTCTCGGCTTGGACTCGGTGCAGGCTGTGCTCGGTGAATGCTCGGCGGCAGGCCATTCGGACCGCCGCCGTCGCGACCCCCGCGCGGCGGGCATCGGGATCGACCATCAGCCGGGTGAGCTCGGCGATGCGGCTGCGGGCGCTGACGAGCTGCAGCGCAAGTGCGCCCACCGAAGCTCCCGCGTCCTCGATCACGAGCAGGCCCGTGGGGTCCTCAGCGTCGGCTCCGGGGCTCCGCAACAGCGCGCCGAGCCGCTCCTCGTCCGCCGGCCCCGGCGCCAGGAATGGCTCTACCCGTGGGTCGCCCGCGAGCGCGGCGAGGTAGCCGAGGTCGGCGGCTGCGGCTGGCCGAAGCGTGACCGTTGGCACTACCCCACGCCCAGCACCGCGCGCATCGGCTTGGGAAGCACTCCCAGCCGCTCCGCGTCGGTGGTGCCCTGGCGTGAGATCAGCGGCACCTCGAGCAGCTCGGCCTCGTCCCACGTCGCGAACGCCGCCGGGCCCATCAGCAGCTCGGTGAGCTTCAGGATCCGCCGCACCACCCGCGTCGGCACGCCGACGACCGGGCGCCGTCGCCGCAGCGAGTGCAGCACGCAGCTGACGATCTCGGCGTAGGTGAGCGTCTCCGGGCCCGCGAGCTCGTAGCGGTTCCTGAACGCCTCGCCCGCCATCGCGCCGCCCGGGAGCGTCGCCATCACGCAATCGGCGACGTCCTCCGCCCAGATCGGTTGAAACGCGGCTCGGCCCGGTCCCGCGATCGGTACCACCGGCAGCAGTGACATGCGCTCGAGCAGGGTGATGAAGCGGTCGCTGGGCGAGTACACCATCGACGGCGCGAACACCGTGTAACGCAACGACGACTCCATCAGCGCCCGCTCGGCGATCGCCTTGGCGCGCAACAGCCGGGCCCGGCTGCGGGTCGACGCGCCCAGCGTCGAGAAGAACACGAACCGCTCCACGCCCGCGCGTTCGGCCGCCTGCACGAGCCGCCAGGCCGCGACGCCCGCCAGCTCCTCGATCGACCCGGCGGGCTGGTCACGCGTGACGGACGCCAGGTGGACGACCGTGTCAACGCCGCGAAGGGCGTGGCGGAAGGTGAACGGATCGGACAGATCGCCGAGCGTGATCTGCACCTTGACCCGCTGCGCCCCCAGCCGGCGAGGGTCTCTGACGAGGCACCGCACGGGGACTCCCGCCGCGGTCAGGCGTCGGAGCACCGGCAGGCCGACCGTCCCGGTGGCGCCTGTCAAGAGCAGCACGACGCGGGAGGCTATCGGTGACGAACGTCCCTAGAATGCGCCGTTCCGTCCCCGAAGACACCGAAGACAGGAAGAACCACATCCATGGCCTACGTCATCGCCGAGCCCTGCATTGGCACGAAGGACAACTCGTGCGTGGAGGTCTGCCCGGTCGACTGCATCCATCCGACCCCCGACGAGCCCGACTACGACAGCGTCGAGATGCTCTACATCGACCCGGAGGAGTGCATCGACTGTGACGCGTGCGTCGAGGCCTGCCCGGTTGACGCGTGCTTCGCCGAGGACCAGCTGCCCGACGAGTGGCAGCACTACGCGAAGATCAACGCGGACCACTACGCGAACAGCTGAGCGCGGGCCGGTCGGTCGCCAGCACCGCCCTGGCGGCGTTGTGCCCCGGGATCCCGCTGACGCCGCCGCCGCGGCGGGCGCCCGCGCCGCACAGCCACACGTTCGGGTGCGCCGTCTCGACGCCCCACGTGCCGACCTGCTCGTCTGACTCGGCAAACGGCCATGCCAGGTCGCGATGGAAGATGTGACCGCCGGGCATCCCGAGCTCTGACTCGAGCTCGACGGGCGTGAGCGCCTCGAGGCACGGCATCCCGTCGGCGTCCTCAGCCAGGCACTCGGCAAGTGGCTCGGCAAGCACCGAGTCAATCGAAGCGATCGTCGCCGCGACGGCGGCGCGCTTGGCCGCGTCGGGATCCGAGGCGAACAACCTCGCGGGCATGTGCAGCCCGAACGCCGTCAGCGTCTGCGCCCCGGCCGCGCGAAGCTCGGGCGACAGGATGCTCGGGTCCGTGAGCGTGTGGCAGTAGAGCTCGCAAGGCGGGACCGTTGGGATCCGCCCTCGTGCCGCCTCGCCGTATGCGCGCTGCAGTTGCTCGTAGCCCTCGTTGACGTGGAACGTGCCCGCGAACGCATGCTCGGGAGACGTGTCGGGGTCGCGGAGCTTCGGTAGCCGCTTCAGCAGCAGGTTGATCTTGAGCTGCGAGCCCTCGGGGGCGGGGGACGTCGGGGATTCGCCGATCAGCCCTGAGAGCACCGCCGGTGGGACGTTGGCCAGCACGTCCGAGCACGCGTAGCGCTCGCCCCCGGCGCACGTGACCGCCGCCTCGTGGCCGTCGGTCTCGATCGCCGTCACCTCGGCCGAGGTACGGAGCTCGGCCCCGGCGCGACGCGCCGCGAGCTCCAGCGCGGCGCTCAGGGCGCCCATCCCACCGACCGGCACGTCCCAGCGGCCGCTGCCGTTGCCGATCACGTGG
>DATKFF010000469.1:0-10682 GCA_035511595.1 Solirubrobacteraceae bacterium
CACGAGGGCGCCGGCGACCCGCTTTCTCAGCCTTCCTTCCTGCATCGAGGGAACGCAACGCGCAGACGAGCCACAACTTGCACCAGGGCCTGCGGCGAACCTCGCGCCGCGTCCGAGGGCTACCGAAGGGCTTCGGCAGCGCGCGCGAGGTATCGCAGCGCGCGCCACCTGGCGCCCGGGCCGCGGAACCGGGCGAGCTCCCGCCCGTCGCTCAGCTGCACCCTCCAGCCGTGGGAGATCGGTCTAATCATCATCGCCAGGGCGTTCATCGCATCACCCGGAGATCCGCTCGACCCATACGAGCTCGTCGCGATAGCTCTCGGCCGAGAGCTCTTCCTGATCCAGTGCCGCGATGTACCTCGCGTAGGCGATCTCTCGCTTGGGGCCTTCGGATTCGAGCCATGCCTCGTAGGCCTGCTGGACCGCGTCCGATTCCCGGCGCCACGACGTGTAGCGCTGGTGCAGTCCGTCGGCTAGGGACTTTCCGAGTTTGGTGTCGCTGGTGGTGAGCATCTTGTTGCTCCGTCTCGCGTAGTTGAGCCATCAATCTTACTCCTCTCGACTCTCGGCTCAGATCGGCGATGGGCGCTGGGGGTTCATGAGGTCGCGCACGGCGTAGGCGAGCTGTTGCTGGAGCCGGATGATCAGTCGCTTGCGCTCGGCGACCTCGCCAGGCGCGGCGCCGTCGCGCTCGAGTCGGCGCAGCTCGGCGACCTGCCCGCGCAGGTGGGCGATCAGACGGTCGAGTGTCCGTTCGTCGGTCATGAGCCGGCCTCGTACGCGGGCTCGAGCTTCGGGAGCGGCTTCGCGCTCGGCTCGGCCTCGATCGCCACCCGCGGAAGCCGCCGCCCGAGCCAGCGTGGCAGCGCCCAGGTCGTGCGCCCGAGCAGCTGGAGCACGGCGGGCAGCAGGAGCATCCTGACGACGACCGCGTCGAGGAACACGGCGCTGGCCATCGCGAGCCCGAACATCTCGAGCACGCGGTTGCCGCTGATCGCGAACGCGCCGAACACGGCGACCATCACCGCTGCGGCGGCTGTGATCACGCGGCCCGTGTGCGCGAGCCCCTCCCTGATGGCGGCGCTGGCGTCACGGCGCGCGGTCCACTCCTCGTGGATACGGGAGATCAGGAACACCTCGTAGTCCATCGACAGCCCGAACACGATCGCGAACGCGAGCACCGGGATGAACGCGTCGATCGGCCCGGCCTGTGTGCCGAACAGGCCGGCGAGCCAGCCGCGCTCGAACACGGCCTGCACGATGCCGAGCGAGGCTCCGATCGAAAGCAGGTTCATCACCGCTGCCTGGACGGGGATCACGAGCGACCGGAACACCACCAGTAGCAGCAGCGCCGCGAGCGCGATCACGACCCCGATGAACAGCGGCAGCTTGCTCGACAGGACGTGCGAGAAGTCCACCTGGGACGCCGTCGCTCCGCCGACATACACACGGACGCCGGTGCCGTGCTCGATCGGCGGGATCACGCTGTCACGCAACCGCGTGACCAGGCTCGAGGTCTGGGCGCTCTGCGGCGACGTCGTCGGGTATGCCGTGATCGCGGCGGCCGTTCCCGTCGCGTTCACCCGCGGCGCCGCCACGGAGGCGACTCCGTGGGTGCCGCGCAGGGCGCCGGTGAGCTGCGTGAGCGCCGTCGTGTCGTGGCTGTTCGGGAGTGCGACGGCCACCTGGAGCGGTCCGTTGAAGCCCGGGCCGAACCCCTTTGCAAGCAGGTCGAACGCCTGTCGCGTGGTCTGGCTCGTCGGATCGTTCCCCGCGTCGCTCGAGGCGAGTCGTAGGCCGAGCGCGGGCGCCGCGAAGGCGAGCATCACCGCGGTCGCGGCGATCGCGGTCACGGCCGGGCGGCGCTGCACGCGGCGCACCCACCGCATCCAGAACCCTGAGTCGGCAGCGTCCAGCTGGTTGCCGGCGCGGCGTCCGCGGGCCTCGCCGATCCGCCGCCCGCTGAAGCTGAGTAGTGCCGGCAGGAGGGTCAGTGACGCGCTGAGGACCAGGACGACCCCGATCGATGCGGCAACGGCCGCACCGTTGAGAATGCTCACGCCGAGCGCGAACATCCCGAGCAGCGCGATCACGACCGTCGCTCCGGCGAACAGCACAGCGCGACCCGACGTGTTCATCGCGGCCTCGACCGCGCTGGGCACGTCGCCGCCGTTCCGCTGGTAGTTCTCGCGGAACCGGGTGACGATGAACAACGCGTAGTCGACGCCGACGCCGAGACCGATCATCAGCGCGAGCTCGGAGCCGAAGCTCGGCACCTCGACCACGTGGCTGACGATGCCGATCACGCCGATCCCGGCTCCCAGGCCGAGCAGCGCGGTGGCGATTGGCAGACCCATCGCGGTGAACGAGCCGAAGCTGACCAGCAGGATCAGGATCGCCGCGGCGATCCCGATGATCGTTGCGAAGCCGAGCGACGCCTGCTGTGCCTGCTCGATCGCCTGGCCGCCCAGCTCCACCTGGAGCGTTGACGAGCGGGCCGATTCAGCGGTGGTGATGACCCTGTCGACCGCCGCCTTCGGCAGCGCGTTCGCCCGCTCGTCGAAGTTGACGGTGGCGAAGGCGATCGTGCCGTCGCTGGAGATCGAGTGCGCACCGGCGGCGTACGGGCTCACGACGCTCGTGACGTGGGGGAGCCGGGCGACGTTCGCGACCGTGGCCCCGATCGCCGCGCGGTCCGCAGCAGTGTTGAGCGTCCCCTTCCGCGCGTGGAAAACGATCTGGTCGGCGTCGCCGGCTTGCGCCGGGAAGCGGCTCTGGAGCAGGTTGACGGCCTGCTGCGAGCCGGTCCCCGGGAGCGTGAAGTTGCTGGAGTCCTTGGTCCCGACCGAGCTCGAGACCGCAAAGATCCCGACGGCGGCGACGATCCAGGTGAGCACCACGATGCGGCGGTGGGCCATGGTCCAGCGAGCGATGTTCTGCACGGTTGCCCCGACTTTCAGTAGTAGCAAATCTGCAAGCCGTGCATTTATATACGAGGTGCAGCAATAAGTCAACACACATTGCAAAATTTCTCCGTGTGAAGGTTCTTTGCTAAACTGCCGCTAAATGGACTCGACGGAGACAGGTCTCGAAGGCGCAACCCTCGTCAGACCCGGGCTGAGGGAACGCAAGAAGCAGCAGACGCGCGACAAGATCGCGCGCGCCGCGCTGCAACTGTTCGCCGACCGCGGCTACGACCACACGACGCTCGCGGAGATCGCTGAGGCCGCCGACGTCTCCCCACGCACGATCTTCGCCTACTTCGAGAGCAAGGAAGACATCCTCTTCTGCGATCTGCCGTCGCTCTACGACCGGCTCGAGCAGACGCTCGATCAGCGGCCGCCCGGGGCGACGACAGTCGATGCGCTACGCGACAGCCTGTCGGCGTCGAGCTCGCCCGACGAGCAGGCGATGCTCCGCAAGCGGATCATCGGCGACAACGAAGGGCTGCGCCTCGCCGCGCGGGCCCGCGAGGCGTCGCTCGAAGAGCTGATCGCCAAGTCGATCACCCGGGACCTCGGCGACACCGGTCCCGACGACCTCCGCCCGGTGCTGATCGCCGCGTCCGTGACCGCCGCATTCAGCGCGGTTCGTGACCGCCTTCAGCCGGAAGGTTCCGCCGAGCCGATCTCGCACGAACAGGCGCTGCAGATCCTCGACGACGTCGTCGAGTTCCTGCGCGGCGGGCTCGAAGCGCTCCAGCGCGACAGGTAGCCGCCCCGCTCGACGCGCGGCGCGGGCCGGCGCCGCCTACGCGGTCTGCGACTGGTAGCGGAGGCCGTCGAGCGCGATATCGAGGATGTGATCGATCTGGCCCGGGTCGGTGCCTGGGATCTTCGCGATCCCGCCCACCATCTGGATGATCTCGCTGAGGTTCGTGTCGGCCCGCACCGCACGTGCCTCCTGGGCACGCTGCAGCAGCGGCTCGCCCGCGGCCCACAACGCCCCGCGGCAGGTGCGGAAGACGGGCGCGTCGCGGTCGACGTAGTTCAGAAGCTCGTGGGCGAGCGCTTGCTTGGTGGCCAGGTACCCGACGAAGCCGTGCAGCCAGCCGACGAGCGCTTCCCACGGCGGCAGCTCGGCGAGGCCCTCGGCCGATCGGCACAGCCCTTCGACTTCGTCGACGTAGACAGCCTCGAGCAGCGCCTGCCGGGTGGGAAAGTGGCGATACAGCGTTCCGATGCCCACTCCCGCGCGGCGCGCGATCTCCTCCAGCGATGCGGAGCTCCCCCCTTCGCCGAAAGCCTCGCGCGCGGCTGCGATCACCTTGTCGTAGTTGCGACGGGCGTCCGCCCGCTTGGGGCGGGACTGAGCGAGCTGGTCAACCGCGTCCGTGGCGCTCATCGGGTTCTTCTATCGCAATTCGGCTTGACAACCGGAGGGGTCCTCCGTATAGTACCGGAGGGTGCCTCCACTTCTTTCCGGAGGCCCGCTCCACTTTAGCACCGCCCCATATCCGACTCAAGTTGGGAACCCGCATAAATGAACACTTCATCCGCGCCCGCCCCCGTAAATGATCGCCGCCGCTGGATGGGCCTCGCGGTCGTCTGCCTCGCGCAGCTGATGATCGTGCTCGACGTGACGATCGTGAACGTCGCATTGCCCTCGATCCAGCGTGACCTCCACTTCACCCAGGGCAACCTGACCTGGGTGATCAACGCCTTCCTGGTCACGTTCGGGAGCCTGCTGCTGCTGGCCGGAAGGCTCGGCGACCTGCTGGGCCGCAGGCGCATCTTCCTGCTCGGCTTGGTCGTGTTCACGGCCGCGTCGGCCCTCTGTGGCGTGGCGCCAAATCAGGGCTCGCTGATCGCCGCCCGGTTCCTTCAGGGCGTCGGCGCCGCCCTCCAAGCCTCGGTGATCCTCGCGATCATCGTGACCGAATTTCCTGAGGCGGTCGACCGGGCACGCGCGATGAGCGCCTATGTGTTCGTCTCGGTGTCCGGCGGCTCGCTCGGCCTGCTGGCCGGCGGCGCGTTGACCCAAACGCTGAGCTGGCACTGGATCTTCTTCGTCAACCTGCCGATCGGCATCGCCGCGATCGTTCTCGGCAGAGCGCTGATCCCGAAGGACGAAGGCCGCGGGCTTGGTCACGGCGTCGACTGGCTCGGTTCGACCCTCGTCACGGTGTCTCTGATGACCGCCGTCTACGCGATCGTCCAGGCCACGAGCTATGGCTGGGGCTCATCGCGAGTGCTCGGCTTCGGCGCTATCGCAGCCGCGCTGATGGTGGCGTTCCTCGCCCTCGAGGCGCGGATTGAGAACCCGATCATGCCGCTGCGCGTCCTCCGCCTGCCTGGGCTGGTCGGAGCCAGCGCGGTGCGCGGGTTCCTGGTCACCGGGATGTACTCGACGTTCTTCCTCGGGACGCTCTACCTCGAGCACGTGCTGCACTACAGCGCGCTGCAAACCGGATTGGCCTTCCTTCCGTGGACGGTGACCGTCGGGATCCTTTCGCTCGGTGTCACGGCGCGCCTGGTCGCCCGGTTCGGAGCGATGCGCGTGCTCATCGGCGGCATGCTGACGGCGATCGGCGGGCTCGCGCTGCTGACCACCGTGGGGCCGCACACGAGCTTCTTCCCGACGATCTTCTTTGCGTACTTCGCGCTTGGCCTGGGGATCGGTAACGCGTTCATGCCACTGCTGACGATTGCGATGGCCGACGTCCCGGCGGCGGATGCCGGGCTGGGCTCGGGCATCACCAACGTCTCACAGCAGGTGGGCGGAGCGCTCGGCCTGGCGGTGCTGGGGACGATCGCCACCAACAAGTCCAAGGCGCTCGAGGCCCAGGGTCATTCGCTGACGAGCTCGCTGATCGGCGGCTACCACCTGGCGTTCACGATCGGCGCCTCGAGCATCGCCATCGGGATCCTGACCGCGCTCCTCGTGCTGCGCACGCGCAGGCCGGAGACGACCGCGGTCCCGGTGCCCGATGAGGAGCCGGTCGTCCAGCTGGCGGAGCCGGAGGTCGAGCGTCAGGCGGCGTAGCGCCCGTCGCTCGGCACATTCTCAGCGTTCCCTTACCCGCTTCTCACGTCGCTCGGTGAAAGTTCTACACCGTGGCAGTCGAGACGCAATCGCAGGAGCCGGCCGCGAGGGGACGGCAGCGGCCGGCCGTGGCGATCGCGGCCCTGGCGCTCACGAGCCTGGCGCTCGCGGCCGCGCCGGCGGCGGCCTCCGCCGACACGATCGCGAGCGCCAACTGGTCCGGCTATGCGGCACACAAGACCGGGGTGGGCTTCCGCGCCGCGTCCGGTGCCTGGACCCAACCGACGGCTTCGTGCACCAAGGGCCAGCAGACCTACTCGGCCTTCTGGGTGGGAATCGGCGGCTACTCGACCAGCTCGAATGATCTCGAGCAGATCGGCACCGAGCTCGACTGCACCGCCTCGGGTCACTCCTCGTCCTCGGCCTGGTTCGAGCTGGTGCCGGCACCGGCGAGAACGATCAAGATGACCGTCAAGCCGGGCGACCACATGACCGCGAGCGTGACGGTCTCCGGACGTCAGGTGACCCTGCGACTGACGGACGCCACGCGACACGAGTCCTTCTCGAAGCGCGTGACCGTGAGCTCCGTCGACGTGAGCTCCGCCGAGTGGATCGCGGAGGCACCGTCTGCGTGCACCAGCGCAAACTTCTGCGTGCCGCTGCCGCTCACGAACTTCGGCTCGATGCGATTCACCTCCGCGAAGGCGACGACGACAAAGGGCCGGCAAGGCTCGATCTCGAGCCCCGCGTGGGGCAGCACCGCGATCGTGCTCGCACCTGGCGCCCGCAGGTTCATCGCGTACGGCGCCTCTAGCGACTCGACGCCCTCCGGACTCACCGCCGCCGGGAGCTCGTTCGGCGTGCGGTACTCCCGGTCCACCGTCGCCCCTGCGCCGGCGCCCTCGATGGCGAAGGACGTATCCGCCAGCGCCAGCGTCAAGCCGGGTGGGACGCGCAACTGATCCGCCGCGCGAAGCTTTCGGCGATCACGCTCGTTTCACAATTAGCTTCGTCACACCCCCATGGAGAGGAACTCATTGACCACTCGTACCTTCATCGCGCCCGCGCTCGCGGCACTGGCCTCGAGCGCGATCGTCGTCGGCGCCTCGTCGGCTGCCGGGGACTCCGCGGCAACCGCCGCGGCGTCGCCGCCGGCGACGGTCACCGCGACACAGATCCCGCCGTCGCACTCGCCCCCGTTCCTCCGTCCCGGAACGCTCGTCAGCGCGTCGCGCCTCGCGGTCCGGACGTTCGTCAACAGCAAGGACGGCGTGGCGATCAACAACGGCATCTCGCTGGGCGGCGTGACCTATCCGATCGCGACCGTCGACGGTGGCAGGACCTGGCGGATCGACGGGCCCGCACTGCACATCCCGGCAGCAAACGCTCCGAACGTGGTCACACTCTCCGGCGCGGCCAATCCCGCCACGTATTTCGTGTACGGCGGCCCGGGCGGGGGCAACTCGGTCGATGTCAGCAGCGACGGCGGCAAGCACTGGTACCGCGCCTACCTCGGAGGGGTCGTCGCCGCCGTGGTGCCCAGCGCCGGCCAGTTGTTCGCCTTCACCGGGCAGCCGGGCGCCTATCACTCGAAGGACGGCGGCCGAACCTGGCACTACAGCAAGTCGCTGTTCTGAGGTCCCGCCTGAACGCGCTTCAGCCCCAGCTCCGCGTCTCTCAGCGGACCCGGATCGGCCTCGGGTTGGTGTTGCCGTAGGCGTCGCGCGCGCCGCCGGCGGGGATCGTCACGCGAGCCCCGCGCGGGATCGGGAAGGAGCTCGCGGTGCGCTCACGCACGACGCGACGCCGTCCGTTGACCAGGAACGTGACGCTGCCTCCGGCGGCCGTCTCTGGGCGGAAGGTCCAGTCGTTCAACAGGAACGCCTGGGGGTAGGCGAGCCTGACCACGTGCCCCGAAACCTGCGGAGTCAGGAACGCGCCCGCTCTGACCCGGAAGGCATGGGAGGCGAGCGTGTACCGCTTGGCGGTGATCACGAATCGGTATCTCCCGGGAACGGCGGTGAGCGGGACCTCCCACCGCGCGAGGTAGCGACCATCCGGGTCCGAGGACCAGAGGATCTGCATTCCGAGGTCGTCCGTGACCCGCGACCAATGCCGGCCGACCTGCCGCTGGATCGCGACGAACGCGCGGTCGACCGGACGGTCGAGCCCGTTCGCCCCGCCGATCCACGAGAAGGCGGGGTGGCCGAGTCGGACCGCCCCGGCCGGCTGGGCGGACGGGGTGGCGCTCGCGGCTCCGGTGCCGTAGTTCACGTCGGTGATGTGCACGCCGTCGTTGGGGTCGTACGGGTAAGGCGTCGGGGCGGGCTGGTTGGTCACGAGCCGGCTGGCCAGGTCGACGAGCGTGTCGCGCAGCACCAGCGAGGAGTACTCGCCGTAGAGCGTGAAGCCGCCCTCGTACGCCTGCTGCTCGTACTCCGCGGGGGTCGTGAAGTAGCTCAGGTAGTCGCCGGCGTAGCCGACGATCACCACCTGCTTGATGCCGAAGCCGCGAACGGCGGCCTGCACGGCCGTGCGGATCAGCTTCCCGGTCCCGACGGTCGGCTCCCCGGCGATCGTCGCGATCAACCGATCCCCCAGCCGCAGCACCGTGAACGGCACCGCCTGCGGGACGTTGCACTTCTCATTCAGCACCGTGATCTTGTCGCCCTGCGGCCCGACGTCGAACGGCAGCTTGTCTCCCTCCTGCGCGAGCCCGTCGTAGTAGAAGATCGTGCGCCCCTCCTCCGAGCCGGCGCCCGCCGCCTGTCCGATCCAGGGAGTGGAGTCGATCGGGCCCTCGCCGGTCTGTTGCCCGCACATGCAGACCCGGGTGAAGCGCAGACCGAACGCCGGGTGGGTGCTCATCGCTTGACCGGCTTGGCGCCACGCCGCGAGCATCGCGGATGCCTCGCGGCGCCCGATGTACTCGGCGTCGGCCGGCCCGTTGTACTGGATCCCGGACGTCATGTCGCCCGCGTCGCTGTTGGCGAACGCGTTGATCACGTCCTGCGAGGCGGGCACGTGCCCCGCGCCGCGGATTGCGGCCTCGACCACGCGCTCGGCCGCGCCCTGGTGGTCACCGCTGTAGTACCAGAAGTTCTCGTGGTCGACGGTCCCGTGGTTGGCGAACGTCGAGTAGATCCCGACCGGCATCCGGCGCACCGTTCTCCCCCGCCGGCGGAACTGGTCGATCCGCAGGACGTTGACCGTCGGGTCGATCGTGTCGGCGTAGCCCCCCGGATCCTGGCTCGGACTTCCCCCGTTCGGCCCGTCGCTCAGCCCGTAGTCGGCCAGGTGTGCGCCGAGGCTCCGATTCTGCGTGATCCCCAGCAGCTCGGTCTCGCCCCAGCCGATCGCCCCCGGTCGGAGATCGTCGTAGGCGCGGCGGATCGCGAGCGCCAGCTGACGGGTCATGAAGCTGTACATCACCGGGTCCGTGGCCGTGTTGGTGACGCCCGACAGCGTCGGGTTGCTGTTGCTCGGCAGGATCGAGTTGTAGCTCGAGAAGTTCATGTAGCCCGACTGCGAACTGTGGGTGTGAGTCGCGGAGTCGATGATGTTCGCCTCGGAGAACCCGAGTCCGGGCAGCAGCGAGGCGGCGTCGCGGATCATCCCGCCGCTCAGGGCGAACAGATCCTCGGTCACCAGCGCGACCTTCTGTCCCCCCTCCTCGATCACGATCGCACGGGCGTATAGCCGCTCTTGCTGCCCGGTCGCCTCGGCGCAGGTGCACGACCAACCGCCCTTGAACACGTTCGTCACCGGCGTGATGTCGGCCCGTCCGACGCCGACCAGCAGCTGCGGGTTCGCGGCCCGGGCGCCCGGCGCGGCGGCGAGCAGCGACCCGACCGCCGCGCCCACGAGGGTCACGCGCAGAATGCGCGCGCGCAGGCGCCCGAGTACCCGGGGCCGCCCCCCTGACGCGCTGGTTCCCCGCATGACCGCGGGAACTCTACGGCCCGGCAGCGCTCGAGGTGCCGCCTCACCTCAGCACGTCGGCGCACCGACCAGTCCGGCCGCCCAAGCGATTCCACCCGATACCAGCGCAACCTGGCGGGGGTCGCTCCACGTCTGCGGAAAGTGGCCAAGGGCGTCGTAGAACACCCTGCCGCGGCCGCTGCGCCGGCACCACGCGAGCGGGAGGTCTGGGCCGCCGTGGGTGTCGAGCCGCATCAGGACGTGGACGTGTGGGCGGGGATCGTGCTTGAAGACGTAGAACTCCTCGTGGATCGTGAAGCTCGCGGGGAGCGACCGGGTCGCTGGCGTGCGGCGGTCCTCGACGATCAGCCGCTGCGTGCTCGGCGTCGGGTGATGGCTGAACTCCGCGCCGATCAGCGCGATGTAGGCCGGCCAGTGGTGGAAGGTGTCCGTGGCGGAGTGAAAGCCGACGAGGCCACCTCCGTCGCTCACGAAAGCTAGGAGCCCCTGCTTCTCGGTCGGGCTGAGCGGGAGCTCGCCGCTCGTCAGCAGAAATACCACCGCCGAGGCGCCCTTCAGCGCCGCCGGCGTTAGGTCCGCCGCGCTCGGCAGGAACACGACGCGGTAGCGGCCATCGCCGGCCGCCACCCGCCGAAGCGCGGCGATCGCCCACGGGATCGAGGCGTGGTGAAAGCCGAGCGTCTGCGTCAGCACGAGCACCGTCGGGACCGGCCGCGTCGTCCTCGCAAACGACGCGATGTGCGTGCTGGATTTGC
>DATKFF010000470.1:0-2816 GCA_035511595.1 Solirubrobacteraceae bacterium
TCTGTCTTTCGCCGGGCGGGCGGGCGAGGAGCCGCCTGCCGCGACCGGCGAGGCCCTGCGTTCGGGCGTCTCAGCGCCGGTGTCCCGGGTGCGCGCGACCCGCCCGCGGCGGCTCGGCCGGCGCCGGGCGCGATCGATCCGCGCCCGGTTCGCGCCGGTAGACTCGCGCCCATGGCCCTCATCCACACCTGCTACCGCATCACCGACATCGACCGCTCCGTCGCCTTCTACGAAGCGCTCGGGTTCCGGGAGGTCGGGCGGCTGCCGATCAAAGACGAGGCGGTCAACGTCTTCATGAACCAGCCCGGGGACGGCGACATGCCGCGCCTGGAGCTGACTTACAACTTCGGCGTGGACTCCTATGAGATCGGCACCGGCTACGGGCACATCGCGATCACGACCGAGGACATCCACGGCGCCCTCGCGCAGCTCGCCGAGCAGGGGATCGAGCCCGAGAAGCCGCCCTACTCGGTGCGCGAGGGGGGCTCTCTGCTCGCGTTCGTGAGAGACCCGGACGGGTATCGGATCGAGCTGATCGAGCAGCAGGCCGGCGCGACGACGCCGGGCTAGCTATCCCGCGCGGTCGTCGAGCGGCGCCGCATACACGGTCATGGTGGCGACGTCAGGCCCTGCCTCCGACTGGGACAGGGTCCGAGTAGCGAGCCAGAAGACCTCGTTCAAGGTGTGAGCGGAGTAGCCGTAGGCGCTCGGACCTCCGCCTTCGTCCGCCGCGCCGGCAACGCGACGCAGGGGCAGCGCCCAGCGCCGCAGCGGTGAGCCAGGGCGGAGCGCGAACAGCGCGGCGGGGCCCGCCGCGCGCCCTTCGACGACCGTGTCGGCCTCCACGCCGGTGTCCCAGCTGAGAACGCCCCCGCCGAGGTCGAAGCTTCGCGGCGCGTGCTCGGCGAGAGCGCTTCCGACACGCTGGCCGCGAAACACGGTGCGCGTTCCGTCGCAGCGCTGGATCTGCACGTCACCGTGACGGCCGAAGAGGTGGGCGAACAGCCCGTCGTGGTAGGCGAAGTTCCCGCGATCTTCGATCCCTTCTCGCTGGACCGCCGCTCGCAGCCCGCGGCAGATCGATCGGCCGCGCGGCAGACCCGTGTGGTCGAGTTCGATGTTCGGATAGCCACGGACGCGGCGGATCGTGCCGCTTGCGAGGTTGAGCACCAGCTCGTGCTGGTCTTCGTCGTCTCCGACCGCGTACTGCGCGCCAAGCTCAGACCAGCTCGCCACCGCGGGAAGCAGACGTGCGTGAGCGGAGCGAACGTCGAGCAGCACCGTGCGTTCGTTCTGGCAGTCGAGAAGGAAGCGGCCGGAGCTGGCGGGTCGGAGGTACAGACCGCCTTCACCTTGGTCCTGCAGCCGGCAACCGACCGGTGGCACGATGGTGGAGGTCCGTCGCGTCGCGGTGTCGAGAACCTCTACCGGCGCGTCGTCTCGAACCTGCCACGCCGCGTAGCGATGCCCGTCGCTGGAGAACTCAGAGACGCTCGGTGCGATCGGCTGCAGCGCGGCGGACGCCGCCGAGACGTGTGCTGCCCATAGTGCCGACGCCGCCAGGGCGACTGCCGGAACGGTGCGGACCGTACGAAGTGCGAACACCAGAGCTGAAACCCGAAAGTGCCACGAAAGTGCCGTCATCGATGCGGCAACAGCGATCTCGGGTGCGAATCCGTTTCCTTGTGCTTGGTCCGACACGCGGGAACCATGAGCTTCCTGGGACGTGAGCCGAGGAAGCGTCCGCGACTTCGACGCGGCGGTAGCCTCACGTGTCCGCCCGCTGACACCCCGCCCGCCCCGCCGCGCGCCGCGCGGTTCCCGCGGCGAACCTGACGGGTAACCGCCCCGGCACCAGCCGCCCGTCCCTGGGCGGACCCGCAAGGCGTTTCGAGAGGAGCAGGAATGGACGAGGCCAGCACCCGCAAGCACGTCGCGCAGCACGCCGATTCGGTCAAACGCGGCGACATGGACGCCGTCGTGGCGGACTTCTCCGAGCAGCTGCGCCCGCACGTGCCGGGGCTCGCGCAGATGCTCCCGCAGCCCGTCGAGCTCGCCGAGGTGCTGAGTGCCGAGGTCGGCGAGCACGAGTGCGTGGCGTTGATCCACTACTCCGGCGGGACGGGCGAGGTGACGATCCGCAGCCGCTGGCAGGAAGAGGGCGGTCGGCCCGTGATCGTCGCCGCCGAGCCGGCGGCATGAGGCCGGCCCGCGGGAAGATTCGAGCCCCGGCGGCGTCCTGGCTCCCGAGATGCCAGCTCCGCTGAAAGCCGCCCGGCGCAAGCTCGGCGCGGCCCGCCGCCGTGCGCGGACGGCGCGCGCGACGGTCGAGTACTTCAGGCGGGGCTACCGCTACGCCGGAAGGATCGACGCGCCGGGCGAGCCGCTTCCCGTCCAGCGCACCGAGGAGCGGGGAGAGCTGGAGGCCTACTTCGACGCGCACACCGAGGGGCCGGGGATCTGGAAGTGGCAGCACTTCTTCGACATCTACGACCGGCACCTCGGGCGGCTGCGCGGCCGTCCGCTGCAGGTCGTGGAGATCGGCGTCTTCAACGGCGGCAGCCTCGAGATGTGGAGTCACTACTTCGGGTCCCAGGCCCACATCTGCGGGGTCGACATCAACCCCTCGTGCGCGCGCTTCGCGCGCGAGGGCATCGAGATCGTGATCGGCGACCAGGCGGACCCGAGCTTCTGGGAGGCCTTCCTGCGGGACCGGCCCGCCCCGGACGTGGTGATCGAGGACGGCGGGCACGCGCCCGAGCAGCAGGTCGTGACGCTCGAATCCCTGCTGCCGCGGATGCGCCCGGGCGGCGTCT
>DATKFF010000471.1:0-2105 GCA_035511595.1 Solirubrobacteraceae bacterium
TGATCACGCCCTTCAGAACCTCGCCGCACTGGCACGCCTTCGGGTCCGCCACGCGGACGCCGGGGACGCTGAAGCGCAGCTCGGCGTCGAGGTCGGCGTATGCCTCCGAGAGCTTCAGGCCGCTGTGCGAGATGAAGCCGAGACCCCGCCACTCGAAGTGGGGGCGCAGCTCGAACACCTCGGACATGACCTCGAGCGCCCTGATGTTGCCCTCGTACGGGACGACCCGCTTGTACTGGTTCTCGACCGCGCAGCGGCCGTCCACCAGCTGCCGGAGGATCATCGCGATCCCCTGCAGGATGTCCAGCGGCTCGAAGCCTGAGATCACGACCGGTTTGCCGTAGTCGACGGGGATGAACTCGAACGGCCGGGCGCCGACAACCGTCGACACGTGTCCCGGTCCGATGAACCCGTCGAGCCGCAGGTCCGGCGATTCGAGCAGCGCCCGCAACGGCGGCACGATCGTCACGTGGCTGCACATGCACGAGAAGTTGGACACACCCTCGGCGCGCGCCCGCTTGAGCGTCAGCGCCGTCGACGGCGCCGTCGTCTCGAACCCGATCGCGAAGAACACCACCTCCCGGTCGGGGTTCTGCTTTGCGACCCGCAGCGCGTCGAGCGGCGAGTAGACCATCCGCACGTCCGCGCCCGCGGCCTTCGCCTCGAGCAGGCTCCCGCGCGACCCCGGGACTCGCATCATGTCCCCGAAGCAGGTGAAGATCACGCCCGGCTCGTGCGCGATCGCGATCCCGTCGTCGACGCGACCCATCGGGATCACGCACACCGGGCAGCCGGGCCCGTGAACGAGCTCGACGTTCGCCGGCAGCAGGTCGTCGACGCCGTACTTGTAGATCGAGTGGGTGTGTCCCCCGCACACTTCCATCAGCTTGTAGTGGCGGCCCGGCTCGACCAGCGACAGGATCTCGCCGGACAGCGCTCGGCCGAGCTCGGCGTCGCGGAACTCGTCGACGAACCTCATCGCAGCGTCCGGGCCTCGAGCGCCTCGAGCCGACCGATCGCGGTGCCGGCGTGTACGAGCAGCCGATCCCCGGGCGAGACCGGCTCGACCAGCGCGGTCTCCACGCTCCGGCGCCCGCCTTCGTCACCCTCGCAGAGTGCGAGCCCGCGAGCGGGGTCCACCCTGATCACGGTCATCGGATCGCCGTCATCCCCACACGTGATGCAGTGCTCCGATCCACACTCGGGGCCCGTCGTCATTCGATCACGCTGGCCTTCAGCTCCTCGAGCTCCTGCTCGTAGTCGGCTCCCATGCGGACGAGCAGCTCGCGCGTCGCACGTGCCTCCTCCTCATCCACCTGCGAGATCGCGAAGCCGACGTGGATCAGCACCCAGTCGCCCGGACCGACGCCGATGCCGTCACCATCGAGCAAGCCGATGTTGACATTCCGCCTGACCCCTGCCACGTCGACCTTGGCCAACCTGTTGACCTCATCGACGATCTCGATGACCTGACCGGGGATCGCCAAGCACACGAGCTCCTTGTATCACCGGCCGAAAGGCCGATGTGGGTGCGAGTAATCCGGGTTACACGGATCCCGCGTAAGCGGAATTACAGGGTGAAATCCGGAGCCGTGGCCCATAGACTGGAGCTTCGGGACGACCGGCATGAGCCGGGCCTGCGATCGGGAGAAGCGTGGCATGACCCCAGAGGAGCGTGAGCTTTTCGAGCCGGTTCCGCTGCGCTGGCCCAGGGGCCCCAGAGTCCCCCCGCGCCAGCCCGGTTCGACCTCTCTGTACGCCTATCTACTCGACGCCGACGACGATCTCGCCGAGGAGTTCGACATCCGCTCGCGGGTCAGTGCCCGCCAGCTCACGACCGCGAGGGTGCTCGAGGCGGACGTGGGCGAGCATCAGCTGACCGACTGGTTCGAAGCCGCTCGCGGTGGGCTGGGCCTGCTCGTCCTCGACGGGCTGGTCGCGTTCGAGATGCGCGTCGGAGACCGCGCGGCGACCGAGTTGCTCGGCGCCGGCGACCTGCTCGAGCCGCCGATCCAGCGCAGCGAGGAGCTGCTCGAGCACACCAGCTGCTGGCGCGTGCTGTGGCCGATGCGGCTCGCGCTGCTGGACGTCGAGTTCAGCGACCG
>DATKFF010000472.1:0-5194 GCA_035511595.1 Solirubrobacteraceae bacterium
TGTATCGACGCGGCGCCTATGCACCGCAGGAGGAGCGCGAGCGGATCGCGGCGCTCGTGAAGCGCCGGGGACCGTCGCCGGGCGCGGCGATGGGCGGCAGAATCGAGCGGCCGCAGCCGGAGCCGCGGCCGTCGGTCCGAAAGCAGGAGCAAGGCAAGCTGTTCTAAGGTGAAACGTGAAGCACGGTTCGGCGGTACGTAGTCGGGAGGCACGTGCGCCGCGAGACATCGGGACCCGTCGGTAAAACCTGGACCCATGCGTAAACGCCTGCAGAAAAGCCGAGACCTCCACCTGGAGCGGATGTTCGAGACCCGCAGCGAAGCGTGGGAGCGGGTCGGGTTGGCGATGAGCGTGAACAAGCGGCTGATCCGCCGGGCGCGCGGCGAGATCGCCGTGTTCTTGCCGCTCGGCGTCGGGGTGCTCGTCCTCTACCACTACCGCGTCCAGATCTTCGGCAAGGATGCGGCGAACAACAAGCTGATCCAGTGGGGCACCGTAATCGTCCTGCTGGCGGTCGGCTGGGCGCTGGCCCGCGCGATCGGCCGCGCTGCCGGTCCGACCTTCTTCCGGCGGATGGACCCAGCGACGGCGGGAACGGTCGGGTTCATCATCCGCTTGCTGACGATGGGGATCGCGCTGCTGATCGCGCTCAGCGTCGCCGGGGTGAGCGCGAGCGGGCTGATCGCGGGAAGCGCGTTCACCGCCGTCGTGCTCGGACTTGCCGCTCAGCAGACGCTCGGCAACCTGTTCGCCGGACTGGTGCTGCTGACGGCACGGCCCTTCAGGGTCGGGGAGCGGGTCCGGCTGCAGGCCGGCGCGCTGGGCGGCGTCCTCGAGGGGGTCGTCAGCTCGCTGGGCCTGATGTACACGACGCTTGCGCGCGGTGAGGATCGGATCATGATCCCCAACAACGGCGTCCTCTCGGCGGTCGTCGTGCCGGTGCGTGAGCCCCGCGGAGTCGACGTGCGGGTCCGGCTGACCTCCGGCGTGCGCCCGAGCCAGGTCCAGGCGATGCTCGATGAGCAGATCAGCACGCCGACACGCAACCCGGCGACTGTGTTGCTCGAGGAGATCGACGGGGACGAGGTCGTCGTGCGCATCCAGGCCACGCCCGAGCACGCCGAAGACGGCGCCAAGCTCGCCGACGAGATCATGGCCACGCTCTCGTCGGTCACCGGCGAGCACGAGATCGTCCGGTAGCCCACGCGGGGCGAGCCGCCGGAGCTTGAGCGACGGCCATGCGCCTAACGCCCCGACGTGTCGTCGCGTTGGGACCGCTCGTGGTCCTGGTGCTAGCCGCCGGACTGCTCGGATCCGCCTGGCACACCTCGGCGTCTCGCGTGACGAGCTCTCCCGCCGGCGGATCGGCCCCGCTGGCGGCGGCGCACTCGCTGCCGCTCCAGCAGCTGGCGGGGGAGCGCATCGTCTACGCGTACGCCGGTCTGCGGCCGCCAAGCTCGCTGCTGAACGCGATCCGAGCCGGCCAGGCTGCGGGAGTCATCTTCTTTTCGAACAACATCGCAAGCCCGAGCCAGATCCGCGGCGTGATCGCGCAACTGCAGCGCGCGTCGCTCGCCAGCCCGCTCCACACACGCCTGCTGATGATGACCGACCAGGAAGGGGGAGAGGTGCGCCGGCTTCCCGGCGCACCGGCCCTGTCCGAGAAGCAGATCGGTGAAAGCCCCCACGGCGTCACCCTCGCGCGCTCGGCCGGTGATGGCGCCGGGAGAAATCTGGGAAGCGTCGGGATCAACGTGAACCTCGCTCCGGTGCTTGACGTCTACAGGCAGGCGGGCAACTTCATCGACGAGTTCGGACGCTCGTACTCGAGCAACGCGGCCAGCGTCGCGGCGCTCGGGGGCGCCTTCATCTCCTCACAGCAGCGGACTGGCGTCGCGGCCACCGCGAAGCACTTCCCGGGCCTCGGCGCGGCGAGCCGCGGCCAGAACACCGATCTTGGGCCGGTCACGCTGCGCCTCTCGACGAGCACCCTTCGCTCCGTCGACGAATCGCCCTACCGCGCCGCACTGGCGGCCGGGGTCAAACTGGTCATGACCTCGTGGGCCGTGTATCCGGCGCTTGACCCCCACCGGCCGGCAGGGCTTTCGCCGCTTGTGATCGGCGGTGAGCTTCGCGGCCGGCTCGGCTTTCACGGGGTCACGATCACCGACGGGATCGATGCGGGGGCCGTGACCCCGTTCGGGAGCCTGGCGAGACGGAGCGTTCTCGCCGCGGCGGCCGGCGCAGACCTGATTCTGTGCGCCGCCACCAATCCCGCGGCCAACAGCCCGAGCATCGGTTCGACGGTCCTGCACGCGATCACGTCCGCGCTGTCCGGAAACCAGCTCAGCAGATCCGCGGCGCAAAAGGCAGCGGACCGGGTTCTGGCGCTGCGCTCCCAAACCTGAGCCCGGTGACGGCCTCCGGCGCCAGCGAGCGGTCCCGGCGAGCTACCCGCAGCCGGTGATGCCGCCGTCGAGCGGGATCACCGTGCCGGTCAGGTAGGAGCCCGCGCGGGAGCTGAGGAAGATCGTCAGCCCGGCGGCGTCGTCGGGTCGCCCGATCCGCTTCAGCGGGACCATCTGCTCGATCGCCTCGCGTGATTCGGGATTGTCGAGCGCGAAGGCCATCATCTTGCTCTCGAACGGGCCGGGAGCGATCGCGTTGACCGTGATCCGATCGGGCGCGAGCCGCTTGGCGAGGTGGCGGGTGAGCATGTGCACAGCGGCCTTGCTCGCGCTGTAGCTGTAGCTCTCCATCGAGGGGACCTTCAGCCCGTCGATCGAGCCGATGTTGATGACGCGCGCGGGGTCCTCGGCGGTGGCAGCCGCCCGCAGCGCGGGGAGCAGCGAGACAGTCAGGTGAAAGACGCCCTCGAGGTTGGTGTGGATGACCCGGTCCCATGCGGAGGCGGGAAACTCCTCGAGCGGAGCACCCCACGAGGCGCCCGCGTTGTTGACGAGGATCTCCAGCTCCGGAACCCGCGAGCGGACCGCTTCTCCAAGCGCTTTCGCGCCGTCCGGCGTGGAGAGGTCCGCCGGGATCGCCTCGCACTCTCCGAGCTTTGCCAGCTCGACCGCCGCCGCCTCGAGCTCGTTCACCTTCCGGGAGGAGATGATCACCCGCACCCCCGCCCGCAGGAGGCCGCCGGCGATCATGAACCCGATTCCGCGCGAGCCGCCGGTGACGAGCGCCGTCTTTCCGGAGAGATCGAACAGGTCGCTCATCAGTCCGCGAACTCGGCCCGGCGCTTCTCGAGGAACGCCGCGATCGCCTCGGGCGGAGCCTGCCCGAACGTCGCCATGATCTGCTGGCGGTCCTCGAACTGGATGGCGGCGTGTTCCGAGGGAATCTCGAGCGCCGTCCACATGCCCTGCTTGGTGAGCCGCACGCCCCACGGCGCCAGCGCGGCGATCTGGGTCGCCGCCTCGAGCGAGCGGTCGAGCAGCGCTTCTCCATCCACCACGTCCGAGACGAGGCCGATCCGAAGCGCTTCATCGGCGCCAACACGGCGACCGGTGAGCATCAGCTCGTGCGAGCGAGACGCTCCGATCAGCCGCGGCAGCAGCCAGCTGGTGCCCATGTCGCAGTTGGAGACGCCGATGTTGACGAACGCGGCGCGGAACACGGCCTCGCGAGCCGCGAACCGGATGTCGCAGCCCAGCGCGAGTGCGAGACCGAAGCCGGCAGCCGGCCCGTTGACGGCCGCGATGACCGGCTGCGGTAGCTCGCGCAGCGCGAGCACGAGCGTCGACATGTGCTGCTGGTTGGCGAGCCGGTCACGCGCCTCGTCGTCGCCAGTGTTCGCCGGCGCCGCGCCGTAACCGTGAAGGTCCAAGCCGGCGCAGAACGCGCGCCCGGCGCCGGTCAGCACCACGGCGCGAGCGCTCCGGTCCCGGGCCACGGCGCCGAGCTCCGTGTGGAGCGCCTCGCACAGGTCCGCGGTCATCGCGTTGAGCTGCTCGGGCCGGTTGAGCGACACGATGCGCACGCCGGCCGCCGGCTGGTCGGTCAGCACGAGCTCGGTCACGAGCGCATCCTATGCGCTCAGCGGCCTGCGGCAGTCAGCGCTTGTCGCGCTGTGCCGCCGCCAAATCCGACGCGACCTTGTCGCCGCCCATCCGGCGGGTCGCGGCGGCGGCGAGCTCGGGGGCCAGCGCTCCGAACGCGGTGCCGAGGCGCACGCTGAGCGGCGCGACCTCGACCTCGGCCCGGTTGCGCTCGATCGCCCGGATCACGCCGGCGGCGACCTGCTCCGGCGTGCGCGTGCCGACGCCCTTTGGTAGCTCGATGCCCGCGTCGGCGAACATGCCGGCGTCACGGATGAAGCCGGGCAGCACGACCGACACGCCGACACCGTGGGGCCGCAGGTCCTCGCGGAGCCCCAGCGCGAATCCCCGCAGGCCGAACTTCGTGGCGGAGTAGATCGAGGAGGCCGGCGAGGCGACCTTCCCCGACAGCGAGGAGATGAAGACGATATGGCCGCTGCCGCGCGCCACCATTGGCCCTGCGACGGCGTGGGCGAGCGCGATCGGGGCGCGGAGGTTGACCTCGAGCATCCGATCGATCTGCGCCTGGGTTAGCTCCGTGAACGCGCCGCTCGCAGGCAGGCCCGCGTTCGCGACCAGCACGTCCAGGTCACCGGCCGTGGCGATCAAGCGTTCCAGCTCTGCCCGATCGGCCAGATCGCAGGCGATCGCCTGGCCGCCGACCTCGGTCGCCAGCGGCTCGAGCACGTCCAGTCGGCGCCCGCTGACGACCACGGACGCTCCCCGCGAAGCGAGCGCTCTCGCGATCGCTTGGCCGATTCCGCCGGTGGCGCCGGTCACGAGCACTCTGCCGTTGAGCACGCCCATCGCGGCGCAGTCTAGTTCGCGCCTCAGCCCGGGAACACCGCAAGCGTGGCGGTGAAGCCGTGCAGGAAGCTGCGCCCGCCGACCGGGCCGATCTCGCCGGCCGCGAAGAAACCTGCGGCGGGAGGCCCGCCCAGCTCGCGCTCGACCGCCTCGGCGTCGTGGTCGGACGCGCCGAACATCGCCCGGCCGCGGCCGTTACACGAGAACAGCAGTGCCCCGGCCGGTGTCCCGCCGGACATCGCCTCGACCTGGAGGCGCAGCGCACGGCGGAGGTCCTCGTCGGCGGACAGCGCGTCGCGGGCGTGAAGCCTGACCACCTGGCCGCTGCGGACGGCGGC
>DATKFF010000473.1:0-2036 GCA_035511595.1 Solirubrobacteraceae bacterium
GTCGGGGGTGGCCCGACCGACGACAAGCCTACGGTCACCCTGGAGACGCCACGCGATCCGGACCGGGTCAGCAGCTTCCTCAATATCCGGGTCAAAGACATTGCGGCCGTGTACGCCGAATGGAGCGCCCGAGGCGCTGAATTCCTGACGCCGCCCAAACAGCACCAGTACGAGATCCGCTGCTACCTCCGCGATCCCGACGGACACATCATCGAAGTCGGGCAAACCACGGACCCAGAAGGGGACTGGACGCCCGCTCACTGGCC
This sequence comes from Solirubrobacteraceae bacterium, assembly GCA_035511595.1. Taxonomy (GTDB): domain Bacteria; phylum Actinomycetota; class Thermoleophilia; order Solirubrobacterales; family Solirubrobacteraceae; genus Palsa-465. The sequence continues at coordinate 267 of DATKFF010000473.1, forward strand.
ATCCGAGCAGACGACCTAAGAGACGGGTTCGGGTGAGAAGCGTCCTAGAAGGAGTGCCCGCGGATTGGCCACTCGTGCAGATTGCTCTCCCCCTAGGCCCGGTCGTTCGTCGGGAGGGCGATCGTGTAGAGCTGCGTGAGTAGGCGGCGTAGCTGGCCGAACTTTCGGGGTCCCAGTTGTTGTTCCCATTCGGTTTCGAGCTCTTGGATGATTTCGTAGATTGCTCTGGTTGCAGCATGGCCTCTGGGGGTGAGGCGGACGCGCTTGGAGCGTTGGTCGTTGCGGTCGGTCTCGCGGGTCAGATATCCGAGCTGCTCGAGCTGGCCGAGCAGGTAGTTGAGCGCCTGTTTGGTCATCCGCGTCTGGGCCGCGAGTTCCGAGGGGCGCTGATTCTCCGGGCCGGGGTACCGCCACACGTCAACGTGGGCTGCGACGAGGTCGGTGAAGCCGCGGTCGTGTAGGCCGGCGAGCATTCGGTCGCGCACCGCCTCCCATGGGACTCGTAGGAGCGCGCCGATCAGCGGCGGCGGCGGTGCTGGCCCAACGTCGGGTGGAGTAAAGCCACTTGACAGACTCATGCGCCAAGTATACGCTGGTCAAGTAGCTTTACTAAATGGCGCTTTCGCCCGAGAGGCGCCACATTTACAAGACCACCGGAAGGAGCCAGCATGCACAACACCATGGACAACGACACGATCACGGTCGGTGAGCTCGGCGTGCGCTTCCTGGTCGAGGCCGCGGACTCGAACGGGAGCGCGTCGGTGTTCGAGTGCTACGTCCCAGCCGACGCGCGGATGCCGGCGCCCCACAGCCACGACGGCTTCGAGGAGACGATCTACGGGCTCAAGGGCACGACTACCTGGACGATTGATGGAGAGACGGTCGACGTCGGGCCCGGCGAGGCCGTGTGCGTGCGGCGCGGGAAGATTCACGGGTTTGAGAACCGCGGCGACATTGACGCCACGTTCCTGGCGATCGCGACCCCCGCCCTGTTCGGGCCAGCCTATTTCCGCGAGATCGCCGAGGTCCTCGCCGCCAGCGCGGGCGGTCCCCCGAATCTGGCCGCGCTCGGCGAGGTTATGCGCCGCCACGGCCTCACCCCCGCCCCACCCAGGTCTTCAATCTCGACCCGACAGGAGCAACCCAGATGAACATCGTCGTCTCTTGCTGTCAGCGTCGAATGCCTCCTCTGTTCAGCCGCCGTTGCGGGGCGAGCAGGCCGCCATCCGCTCGAGCAACACTGCACGCTCGCGGGCGTTTTGGGTGAGCGAGGCGGCGCGGTCGAACTCCACCCAAGCCTCGTCGTCGCGGCCGAGCTTCGCGAGTAGGTCTCCGCGAACGCTTGGGAGCAGGTGGTAGCCGCGGAGGGAGGGCTCGGACGTGAGCGCGTCAACCAGTTCGAGCCCCGCCTCGGGGCCGAACGCCATCCCGACGGCGACCGCGCGGTTGAGCTCGACGACCGGCGAGGGCAGGAGCTGTGCGAGCCCGTCGTAAAGGGCCACGATGCGCTCCCAGTCCGTGTCGGCGGCGACTCGAGCGCGTGCGTGGCAGGCGGCGATCGCCGCCTGGAGCGTGTACGGCCCCAGGGCGCCACCGGTGCGCTGCGCGCGATCGAGCGCGGCGAGGCCGCGGCCGACGAGCAACCAGTCCCAGCGCGACCGGTCCTGGTCGAGCAGCAGCACCGCCTCTCCAGCGGGGCCGATTCGTGCCCGTGAGCGGGATGCATGCAACTCCATCAGGGCGACGAGGCCGTGTACCTCCGGCTCGGAT
>DATKFF010000474.1:0-2810 GCA_035511595.1 Solirubrobacteraceae bacterium
GGTGCGTGGCGCCGCGGCGGACGAACCGCCGGGCGCGCGCCTGCACGCGCCTGGTGCAGCTGCGCGGAAGCTTCACACGCGCTGGGCGGGCCGGCGCCAACCACTTCCACTTCACCGGTCGCCTCCTCTCGCACAAGCTGAAGCCGGGCGCGTACCGGCTTGTCGCGGTCCCACGCGCATCTGGCAAAACGGGACGAGCGCTGGCGGTCTCATTCCGGATCGTGAAGTAATGCGGTAGCGCGGGCGGCGCGGCGCGCGCCTGGCACCCGACGAGGGAGGGTGGTCGAAAAACGCAACCATGAGTCACGTTTTGCGACCAGCCTCGTTCATAACTCGGCCGAGTGACCCAAACCGCCTCAGTACCCTCTAGGCATGCCCGCTCAGGCCTACGCCGGCAAGGAATGCGTATGTCAGCTCCGCAAGGGGATCTGCGATCAGTCCTGCGTCCAGGGGATGCTCGAGACGCCGTTCTACATCGCCTGCCTGCGGCTCACCGGGCGGCGCTGCGTCGTGGTTGGTGGCGGCGACGTGGGGCTCGAGAAGGTCGAGGGCCTGCTGGCGTGCGATGCCGATGTCACGCTGGTCGCGCCGGAGGCGCACCCGGAGCTCGTGCAGCTCACGCTCGAGGGGTCGATCCGCTGGGAGCAGCGGGAGTACGAGACCGGTGATCTCGAGGGCGCGCTGATCGCGATCGCGGCCACCGACGACACCGACCTCAACGTCCGCGTGTTCGACGACGCCGAGGCGCGGGCGATGCTCGTCAACGTCGTCGACGTGCCGCCGCTGTGCAACTTCATCCTCCCCGCGATCGTCCGCACCGGCCCGCTGGCCGTCGCGATCTCGACCGCCGGCGCATCGCCGGCGCTCGCGAAGCGGATGAAGCGTGAGATCGCGGAGCTATTCGGGCAGCCCTACGCGAATCTCGCGATCCTGCTCAACGACGCCCGCGGCTGGGCCAAGGCGACGCTTCCGACCTATCAGGATCGAAAGCAGTTCTTCGAGTCGATCGTCAACGGTGACCCGGACCCGATCGAGCTGCTGCGGGCCGGCGACGTGCAGGCCGTCCGCGAGCTAATCGAGGACGCGCAGCGGGCCGTCGCGCCCGTCTAGGGCTCCCCCGACCGTGGCCGAGCTGACCCATCTCGATTCCGAGGGCCGGGCGCGGATGGTCGACGTCGGCGACAAGCCAGCGAGCGACCGCCGCGCGGTCGCGCGCGCGGTGGTGCGGGTCTCGCCGGAGACCGCGCGCGCGGTCAGGCAGGGCGACACGCCGAAGGGCGACGTGCTCGGCACCGCCCGGATCGCCGGCATTCAGGCCGCCAAGCGCACCTCCGAGCTGATTCCGCTGTGCCACCCGCTGGCGCTGAGCTTCGTCGGGGTCGACGGCGAGGTCGACGCAGACGCCGGCGAGATCGTCCTCACCGCCGAGGCCAGGACCACGGGTCCGACCGGGGTGGAGATGGAGGCGCTGACCGCGGCATCGGTGGCTGCCCTGACGGTCTACGACATGGTCAAGGGGATCGAGCGCGGCGCTCAGATCAGCGAGGTGGCGCTGCTAGCCAAGTCCGGCGGGCGCTCCGGAGACTGGCGCCGGGACACCAGCTAACCGGCCGTTCGTTTGCGTTTGCGGCTCTCCAGCAATGGTATGAGCTGATGATTTGCGAGCAACGCGGGAGCCGCCGCCAGCAGGAAGTTGAAGCTCCGGTAGGCGACCACCGCAGCGAGCGCGGGGGCGAGCGGCTCGCCCACCCAGTACAGCGCATAGGTCATCAGGAACTCGGTGATCCCCGCGCCCCCGAGCGGCAGGGAGCGGCGCGTGGCCGCGTACCCGGTCGCGTAGGCGAGGATCACCTTGCCGGGGCTCGGGTCCAGCCCGAAGGTCCGAAGGCCCCCGTAGAACGCGGAGATGTCCGCCGCCCAGTAGAGCGTGGTTCCGAGCCACGCTCCCGCCCACACCCGCGGCTCGGCGATCAGCATGCGCAGCACGCCGACGCCATCGAGCACGTTATTGGCCCACTCCCTGCGCTTGCCTCCGAGCCGTGAGAGCCGGTCGATCCGCTGCGGCGCGCTTGCCCACAGCGCGAACCCGAACCCCAGCGGCACTCCGAGCGCCCACGGCCACAGCAGCGAGCCAATGATGTTCGCTCCCTGGATCAGGAACACGATCGAGATCACGCACGTGATCGGCGCCAGCACCGCCCACTCGAGCACGCCGAGCGCGATCACCCGGACCCGCGCGCTTCGCTCGTCCTCGTGGAGGGCCTCGAGCGCCTTCCGGTCGAGACCGAACCCACCGCCGATCGAGAACGGGCCGAACCCGGCGACGACGATCCGCGACACCAGCGGCAGCGACAAGGGCGCGTGTCCGTGTACGCGCGCCACCGACCTGTAGGCGACCACGTACGCCGGGTACGTCAGCAGCTCGGCGCCGGCGATCAGCGCGATCCAGCCAGGGTTGAAGTCCTCGAATGCCCGGCCGACCGCGTCGGCGCCGGTCACGCGCGCAATCGCCAGGACCGCAATCGCTGCGATCCCGGTCGCCACCGCCGCGCTGACGACGGGCCGCACGCGAAGGTGCCCTCGCACCGTCCCGACGATACCTGCCGCGGGCCTGTGTAATGCTCAGCCCGGTGAGGACTGCTGTGATCACGATCTCGACCTCGGTCGCCGCCGGGGAGACCGAGGACCTCTCAGGCAAGGCGCTGAGCGCGATCGCAGAGGCAGCGGGCGCCGAGGTCGTCGCCAGCGAGGTCGTCTCCGATGACCGCGACGCGATCGAGGACGTGCTCCGCCGCCTCGCGGCTCCACAG
>DATKFF010000475.1:0-4323 GCA_035511595.1 Solirubrobacteraceae bacterium
AATCCATGTAGAAGAGGTCCCGGAAGCGCAGGACATACGGCAGGAGACGGACGCAAAGGGTACCAATGGAAAGGGCGGCTGCGTCAACGTTCGCACGCCCCTGCGCGGGCTGCGGCGGGTCGGTCGGCCTACGACTTTTCCGCGAGGGGCGCCTTACGGCTGCCGCGCCCGCCGTTCTTCTTTGCAGGCGCTTTCTTCGCGGCGGGCTTCTTCGCGGGCGCCTTTTCGTCGCTGTCGCTGCGGACGGCGGCGAGGCTCGCCTCGAGCGCCGCCATCAGGTCGGGTGCCGCCGCGGGCTCCTCGGCCTGCGGCTGGACCGCGATCTCCTCGCCGGCCGCCTTGCGCTCGATCAGGTCGAGCACCCGCTCGCGGTACTCGTCCTTGAACCTCTCAGGCTCGAAGTCGCCCGACAGCGAGTCGATCAGCTGCTCGGCCATCTTCAGCTCACGGTCGGTGGCCTCGGTCTCCTCGACCGAGTCGAGCTCGTCGAGACGGTCGGGCGATAGGACCTCGTCGCCCCACAGCATCGTCGTCAGGGTGAGCACGTTGCCGGTCGGGCGAAGCGCCGCCAGCTGCTGCTTGGAGCGCAGCACGACCCTGCCGATCCCGACCTTGCCGGACTCACGCATCGCGTCGAGCAGCAGCCGGTAGGCCTTGGCCCCGCCGGTGGCCGGTGCGAGGTAGTAGGAGTGGTCGTAGTAGATCGGGTCGATCTGGTCCAGGTCGACGAATTCCTCGATGTCGATCGTTTTCGTCGCCTTGGGGTCGAGCGCGTCGAGCTCCTCGGGCTCGATCACGACGTACCGCTCGGGGGTGACCTCGTAGCCCTTGACGATCTCCTCGTAGGGGACCTCCTCGTCGGTCGAGGGATCGACGCGCTTCTGGCGGATCCGCGCACCGGTCGTCTTCGAGAGCTGATGGAAGCGAACGCTCTTCGGCGAGGTCGCCGAGTACAGCTTCACCGGGACGTTGACCAACCCGAAGCTGATCGCGCCGGACCAAATTGCACGAGCCATAGCTCAGTTGTACCCGAAGTCCCGCGAACGACAAAGCCTTGACGCGAGTCTTGCCGTGGTCACGCGCCGTCCAAGCGCTGATCTCACAAATGCTCGACGCGTCACGATCTATGCGTAGTGAGCCTTCCGCCGTTCCAGACGCTGCTCGAGGACCACGGCCGCGACGTCCATCGCTTCCTGGTCGCGATGGTCGGCCGGCCGGACGCCGACGACTGCTACCAGGAGACCTGGCTGGCGGCGCTCCGCGCCTACCCGCGGCTGCGCGACGCCTCGAACTTGCGTAGCTGGGTCTTCACGATCGCCCACCGCAAGGCGATCGACCATCTCCGGCGCCGACGCCGGGGACCCACGCCCGTGGCGGACGTTCCCGACGGCGCTTCGGCCACGCTCGCCCCCGCCGACGACGAGCTCTGGATCCGCGTGCGCGCGCTCCCGCCCAAGCAGCGGACCGCCGTCGCGCTGCGCTACGTGGTCGACGCCGCCTACGACCAGATCGCGGCGGCGATGGACACGAGCGAGGACGCCGCCCGCCGGAGCGTCCACGAAGGCCTCAAACGACTTCGATTGGAGTACCAGCCATGAATGACACCGACGAGCTCGAGCGCCGCCTGATGCACCCGCCCGGCGAGGCGCCGCCGCTCCCCGACATCGCCTCGGCCGCCGCGACGGCCGGGCTGCTCGACGTCGCCTACGCGACGTTCGACTCACCTGTCGGCCGGCTGCTGCTGGCCCGTACGCAGCGCGGGCTCGTGCGGATCGCGTACCTCGACGGGAGCGAACAGGAGGAGGCGGTGCTCGAGCAGCTCGCCGAGAAGCTGTCGCCGCGGATCCTGGCGGCGCCGGCCCGCCTGGACGAGACGCGGCGTGAGCTCGACCAGTACTTCGCCGGCAGCCGGGACCGGTTCGAGGTCGCCGTCGACTGGTCGCTGACCCGCGGCTTCGGCCGGCGCGTGCTCGAGGCGACCTCCCGGATTCCGTTCGGCTCCTCCTCGACCTATCAGCGCGTCGCCGCGGAGGCCGGAAGCCCACGTGGATACCGCGCGGCGGGCAACGCGCTCGGCGCCAACCCGATCCCGATCGTGGTCCCCTGCCACCGCGTGCTGCACGCCACCGGCGGGCTCGGCGGCTATACGGGCGGGCTTCAGCGCAAACGGTTGCTGCTGGCGATCGAGAGCGGGCAGCAGCAGCTCGGCTGAGTGCGCGATCTCACATAATTGCCTCTCCCAAACGCATGTAATGCGTGTCACAAGCGCAATCGCCTATGCCTGAGGGAGGCGTGATGAGCCAGCGCGACCTTATGAAGTCCCTGCCGCCCGGGCCGCGGATGCCCGCGGCGCTCCAGCTGCTGGCTACCTGGAAGCGCCCGGCCGGCTCGACCGAGCGACTGCGTGGGCGCTACGGCAAGCGCTTCACGGTCAGGCTGCCGTTCTCGCCCCCGCTCGTGATGCTGTCGGACCCGGAGGACATCCGTGAGGTATTCACGGCGCCGCCGGAGGTCCTTCATCCGGGTCAGGGCGCGCGCGTGCTCGAGCCCACGGTCGGGCCGAACTCGGTAATCCTGCTCGACGAGGCACCGCACCTGGAGCAGCGCAAGCTGCTGCTGCCCGCCTTCCACGGGGAGCGGATGCAGCGCCTGTCCGGGCTGATGGCAGAGCTCGCCGAGCGTGAGATCGACTCATGGCCGCGCGAGCAGCCCGTCGAGCTTCACCCCAGGCTCCAGCGACTGACCCTGGAGATCATCCTCCGCGCAGTCTTCGGACTCGAGCAGGGCTCGCGGCTGGATCAGCTCCGGGATGTCCTGACGCAGCTGCTGGCGTTCAGCGAAAACCCGCTGTCGCTCGTGCCGGTAGCCCAGCGCCTGGGGCGCTGGGTGCCGACGCTGAGACGCTTCAACGCGTTGCTCGAGCGGACGGATCGCCTGATCTTCGAGCTGGTCGAGGAGCGCCGCGCCGATCCGGCGGCCGGCGAGGAGCGCGTCGACGTGCTGGCGATGCTGCTCGGGGCACGGCACGAGGACGAGTCCCCGATGTCCGATCAGGAGATCCGCGACGAGCTGGTCACAGCCCTCGCCGCGGGTCACGAGACGACGGCCTCGCAGCTGGCGTGGGCGTTCGAGCGGCTCTCACATGAGCCCGCCGCCCTCGCCCGGCTCGTCGAGGAGCTCGACGCGGGCGCCACCGAGGACTACCTGACGGCGACGATCTACGAGGTCATGCGGCTGCGGCCGGTGCTCCCAAACGCCGAGCCGCGGCTGACGATGGAGCCGGTCGAGATCGGTGGGTTTCGCTATCCCCGGGGCGTGCTGCTGCTGGCGAGCGCGCTGCTGGTCCATCGGGATCCCGAGATCTACCCGGAGCCGTACGCGTTTCGGCCGGAGCGCTTCCTCGAGAGCCCGCCGGGCACCTACACCTGGATTCCGTTCGGCGGCGGGCGGCGCCGCTGCCTCGGCGCGAGCTTCGCGCTGCAGGAGATGAAGGTCGTGATCCGGGCCGTGCTCAACCGTCTCGAGCTCCGGCCCGTCGAAGGCGCCGCCGAGACCACGCGGCGCCGCAGCATCACGTTCAGCCCGGCTTCTGGCGCGAGGGTCCTGCTGCGTGACCGGGCGATGGTCCCGCCCGGGCCCGCGCGTGAGGAGCTTGTAACAGTCTGAACTTCGGGGTATGACTGCGGGCGTGGACCCGCTCGCCCCCGTACGCGCTCTTGACCGAGTCCAGCACCGGCACCGGTGGCTGGGAGTCCCGTTCGCCGTGTTCAAGAAGTTCAGCGACGATCAGGGGGGGAGCCTCGCGGCGCTCGTCGCCTACTACGGCTTCGTCTCGCTGTTCCCGCTGCTGCTGGTGATGACCACGGTCCTCGGGTTCGTGCTCAACGGCAACCCGGGCGCGCAGAAGGCGGTCGAAAACTCCGTCCTCGGGCAGTTCCCGGTGATCGGTAGTCAGATCCATCTGCACGCCTTGAGCGGAAGCGTCACCTCGCTCGTGATCGGCCTCGTGATCGCGTTGTTCGGTGGGCTCGGGGTGACGAACGCGGCGCAGAATGCCTTTGATCGGATCTGGGCGGTCCCGTTCAAGGACCGCCCAGACTTCCTGCGCACGCGGCTCCACGGACTGCTGCTGCTGGCGTGCATCGGCGTGCTGTTCATCCTCTCGACGGCCATTTCCGGAGTCGCGTCCGGGATCGGGGGCACCGGGTTCAAGGTCGCCAGCTACGCGATCTCCCTGGTCGTCAACTTCGTGCTGTTCCTGGCCGCGTTCCGGTTCCTGACCTCGAACACCATCCCGACCCGCCACCTGTGGATCGGGGTCGC